>JAVBQI010000024.1:0-43701 GCA_031549145.1 Thermoguttaceae bacterium
CGAAAATTTCGAGGGGAGCGGCTTCAGGCATGGGGACCTCCGTGTGTGAAAAAAGGATGTAACCTGTTCGCGTCTTGCTTTTCTACGATGGAAAACCCCTCAAGGTTCGTGCCTTTCCGTGAAACTTGTCCACGGCCTGACACCCCTCTCGGATGTTGAACCTCGAACACTTTTCATTTCCCGCCGGATCGTATATAATATCCCGTATCGGCGTTGAAACGATTCGATTATTCTCACTCAACCAGGAAAGGACCTTGAAAATGTCGGCCAAAAGAATTATTCTCGGCGTTAACGTCACCAGTTTCGCGAAAAACTCCGGCGAAGTTCAAACCGTCTTTTGCGAATTCGGTTGCAGCATCCGGACCCGGCTCGGGTTGCACGAAGCCGCCGAAGGGGTGTGTGCGCCCAACGGCCTGATTCTCGTCGAGTTTACCGGCGGGGAAGAGAAAGCCGCCGAAATGACGAAAAAGCTGACCGCGATCACCGGCATCGAGGTCAAACAGATGATTTTTTAGGGTAGAGGACAGATGGCAGAGGACAGAGGGCAGGAAGGGGAAAGGGTGGGGCACCCCGTTTTGGGGTCCGATTCTCTCTCGCCGTCTTCGATTGAAGAGCCTTATGTCATTCGGATCGTCGATGAGCAGGAGCTTGATTTTCCTTTGGAAGAAGGGATCAGGACGTTGCTTTGCGCTTGTTTTCCGGATTGGGCCGAAATCTTTCGGATGCGCCGGGTTTGGTACAAAACCCCGCCGATTTTCTCGGTGCTCGCGATCCGGGGCAACCGGGTGATCGGGCATGTCGGGGTCGTCGTCCGGTCAATGACGACGACCTGGAATTTTCGACACCTTGCGGCGAGTATCCAAGGGGTTGCCGTCGCGCCGGAATACCGTTCGCAGCGGATTTCGCTGAAACTCCTCGCCGCCGCCCTTGAAGAAGCGAAAAAGCGGGGGTTCCCGTTCGCGATCCTTTTTTGCAAGGAACCGCTGGTCCCGTTTTATGCCGCCCACGGTTGGAAGCTGCCCGAGGATCATATCGTGATGCGCAACGAACAGGACCTGCCGATTTCGATGCGCTCGAATTGCCCGATGTACCGCGAGCTCGCCGGGGAGCCGTTCCCCGAAGGCCCGATTGATGTGTATTGAGGCGGAAGGCTTCAGGCGTCAGGCTTCAGGGGACGGTTGGAAACGGTCCGTTTAGCCGATCGCCGCAGACGCCGGTTCCGTGCCGGAATCTAACATCCTATGTTGGTCGAGTCCTGAAGCCTGAAGCCTTTTCCCCCACCTATGCAACGCGGTTTTACGCTCATCGAACTCTTGATCGTGCTCGGGCTGATCCTCGTGATCATGGGCCTTTCTCTTGCGCCGTTCCAAAGAATGCGGGCGCGAAGCCAATTGGGGAGCAATGCACAAAAACTGCAAGCGGAGCTTTACGCGACCCGGCTCACGGCGATGAAAGCCGGAACTCCCTACGTTTTTCGGTACCAGGGCGGGACCGGAGTGTACGAGATTTTGCCGAAAAGCGTTTTGGACGAACGGACGCCGAAATCGGCTGTCGGTGAGATCCCGCAGGTTCGGGCCGTCGGCACAGGGCCGGACCCTTCCGCTCCCTTTTCCTCGGAAACGGGTGTTGCGCAACCTGTCCCGAGTTCTTACCTCCGAGAATTGCCGAACCAATGCGTGTTCGGATTCCCGCCGGTTTCCCACATTTCGACTCCAGCCGCCGAAACAACCGGAGAGCTGGGTTTGGCCCGATCCGTCGGGACGGATTTTCCCATTCCCCAAGAGTCACAGGTCCCGCAGCCGGTTTGGTCGGAACCGGTTTTCTTTTATCCGAACGGCCGGACTTCCAGTGCCGCGCTTGTGGTTCAATCGACGGGCGATTACCTTTACTGCTCGGAACTCACACTCCGAGGATTGACCGGAACCGCGCGAGTTGGTAAAGTAAAATTGGTAGACGATTATTGACCCTTTGCCTTTTTTTGCCCGGAGCTTTTCCCATGTCCTATCTTCGGTCTCTCTTTGTCTTTGGTCTCCTCGGACTTTGCACCGTTCTTTTCGGGCTTTGTGCCGGTTATTCGGCTTTGGCCCAGGAACCGCACCCGCCGCGGCCGATCGAGGAGATTCATCTTTTCGAGCCGTTTTGGAAATCGGCACGAATTCAAGGGGACTCGCTCTTTTTCGTGCAGGCGAACGAAAACGAGTCGGCAGCCGCCGAGCTGCTTTTCGTTCCGGAAAAGATCGAACAGTTGCGTTCTTCGAGCGGACTTGTCATTTACGAAGAAGGGAAGGACTACCGGCTCGTCCCCGAATCGCGGCGGCTGGAATTGTTGGAGCAGTCCCGGATTCCCTTTACGAAAGCGGCGGAACTGTACCCGAAAAAGGGGGCGGAAAATTCCTATTCGCACAAAGTGGGAGACCCCGAAACGTATATGCTGTTCGGCCCGGCGGTGTTCGCGCCGCGACAAGTTGAAGTCGATTACGTGAGACAAGGATCCGGCTGGGACGGCTACATCCCGAAAACGGCAGCAGCGGGGTTGCCGCGGACCCTCGCGAAGCTCACGGCGAAAGAGCCGTTGATCGTTTGCACCTTCGGGGACAGCATTTCGATCGGCGGGGACGCCTCCTTTTTCATGAATATTCCGCCGTACCAACAATGCTTCGCGGATTTGGTCGCGGAAGGGCTTCGCAAGCATTACGGCTCGGCGATCACGCACCACAATTTTTCGGTCGGCGGAATGGGAGCCGCCTGGGGGGTCGAAAACGCGCCCCGAATCGCCGAGGCGAAGCCGAACCTGGTGCTCATCGGTTTCGGAATGAACGATGTCGGCGGCCGCAATCCGGAAGAGTTCAAAGGCCGGATCGCCGAGATCATCAAGGCGATCCGAGCCGGTTCGCCGGAAGCGGAATTCGTTCTCATCGCCCCGATGCTCGGCAACGCCGAATGGGTGCACACGCCGCCGGAGATGTTCCCCGCCTACCGGGACGCTCTCGCCTCCCTGTGCGGCGAGGGGGTCGCTCTTGCCGATCTGACGCAAACCTGGGCCGATCTCTTGCGTTACAAGAAGTTTCTCGATTTGACCGGCAACGGGCTGAACCACCCGAACGACTTCGGGCACCGCATTTACGCCCAGATCATTTTGGGACTGCTGCTGCCCGAATAAGAGGGACGACGAGCGAGTCCTATCGAGCCGGGACCTGCGGTCCCTGGTTCGTTCACAACCCCCGTTTTCGATCACCTTTGAAGACGGATACAAACCGGGACCGCAGGTCCCGGCTCGTTATTCGCTCGTTGAGGGGCGTTCGATTTATTCGCTTGTTGCCTTATCTCATCCAAGCGGGATACACCTCGGCCGGGGGCAGCTTCGCGGTGTTGACCCGGTCGATGCCGTCAAGCGCGAGCACTTCTTTGATCGCTTCCGCCGGCGGGACGCCGTCGAGCGAAAGAACACCGATCGCGTCCCCGCCCGGCTTCGGGTTGTCCCGCCCGAGCGACATGTGCGCGATGTTGACCTTGTGTCGGCCGAACACGTTGCCGACCCCGCCGATAATCCCCGGCATGTCTTTGTGATGAAAAATGAGCAGGTTGCCGTCCAGATAACTTTCCAAACGGTAGCCGTTGAGCGTGACCAGCCGCGGCATCGAGTTGCCGAACAGCGTTCCGCCGAACGAAATCGTCGCCGATTCGGAAACCAATTCGGCGGTAATCGTCGAGGAGAAATCGCCGATTTCGAGCGATTTTTCTTCGATCAGTTCGATGCCGCGATCCTTGAGCAGCGAAGCGGCGCTGATGATGTTGACCTCCTGGGCCAAAGCCGAGGACATCATACCGGCGGCGAACGAAGAGGAGATAAGCGAGGTGTCTTTGCCGGCAACCTCCCCTTTGTAACGGAGCCGGCACTGGGTCGGAGCCCCTTTGACGACCTGCCCGGCGAGCATCCCGAGCCGGTACGCGACGTCGAGGTATCCCCGCAGGCCGCGCAAGGTTTCCGGATCGAGCGGGGCGAAGTTGACCGCCTGCTTGATGATTCCGTTGGTAAAGTAATCGATCAGCAGTTCGACCGCTTCGAGGGCGACGTTCGACTGGGCCTCTTCGGTGCTCGCCCCCAAATGCGGGGTGCAGACGACGTTTTTCATTCCGAAAAGCGGGTGCTTCGTGCACGGCTCTTCTTCGTAAACGTCGAGGGCGACGCCGCCGAGCTTGCCGCTTTTCATCCCTTCGACCAACGCGTCGAGATCGTAAATTCCCCCCCGGGCACAGTTGACGAGCCGGGCGCCCGGTTTGATCATATCGACCTCTTTTTTGCCGATGATCCCGCGAGTCGCATCGTTCAGCGGCGTGTGAGCCGTCAGGTAATCGACCTCGGGCAGCATTTCGCGCACGGTTTCGACGGAATGCACCCCCAGTTCCTGGGCCCGCTGCGGGCTGAGGAACGGATCATAGGCGAGCACTTTCATATCAAAGGCTTTCGCGAACTTGGCGACGACCTGACCGATTCGGCCCATGCCGATGATCCCGAGGGTTTTGCCCGCCAATTGCGTTCCGGTAAAGAGCTTGCGGTCCCAGCGGCCTTCGATCAGCGCCTGGTACGCGGGATGAATATTCCGCGAAAGGGCGAGCATCAGGGCGAACGCCTGCTCAGCGGTCGAAACGGTGTTGCCGCCAGGGGTGTTCATAACGATGATCCCTTGCCGGGTCGCCGCCTTCGTATCGATGTTGTCGACGCCGACCCCGGCCCGGGCGATCGCCCGCAACCGCTGGTTTCCGGCGAGGCTTTCGGCGGTGATCTTGACGCCGCTCCGGCAGATCGCTCCGTCGAATTCCGCGAGGGTTTGACGAAGTTCTTCCCCTTTGAGGCCGGTTCGCTCCTCGTATTCGATCCCGGGAGCGGCTTCGAGCAGTTTGATTCCGTCTTCGGAAAGAGGGTCCAGCAATACGATTTTGGGCATCTTGTTCTCCTGAAAAGCGTTACATGATTCGGTGTCAGCCGATGATTGAGACTATCAACCCGCCGGCAAAATTGCAGGAAGAAATTATACCGCGATTCCCGTTCCTGTGCAGGCCCCGCTTTATCGACCAGAACGAAATAATTTCCTCATCGAGCCGGGACCGTGAGGTCCCGGCTCGATACTTGGGGCTTGTAATCATTACGGTTTTATTTTAGATTCAGGTCTTGTTGATTTGCACCCAAAAGCCACTTTCATATACTCAAGTCGGTTTAGAATTCCCGTCTTCAACACGGCAGCGGCCCAACGAGGCCGCGGTTTGACAGAGGGCGAAGCCTATTGCCCATACCGGCTACGGTATAACCATCACCATTTTTCAAAGCGATAACCATGACCAAAAAACTGTTGCTGCTTTTTTCGACGCTGCTCCTCGCGTCCTATTTTTCCGGCATGAGCCTCGCGGCGGAGACTTCGCCCGAAAAGCTCAAGGCCCTCATCATCGACGGGCAAAACAACCACAATTGGGCGGAGGTTACTCCCGTTCTCAAAGAAGCGCTCGAACAATCGGGCCGGTTCGTCGTCGATGTCGCGACCTCCCCGGCTCAGGGACAGGACATGAGCGGTTTCAAGCCGGCGTTCGAGCGGTACGACGTCCTGGTGATGAACTACACCGGCGATTCCTGGCCGGAAGCGACCCGCAGGGCGTTCGAGCGGTACGTCGACGGCGGCGGCGGGCTCAGCGTCGTGCACGCCGGGAACAACGCTTTCCCCGATTGGCCGGAGTACAACAAAATGATCGGGATCGGCGGCTGGGGCGGCCGGAACGAAAAAAGCGGCCCCTACCTGTATTGGGAGGACGGGCGGGCGGTTCGCGATCATTCGCCCGGGCACGGCGGCGGGCACGGCCCGCAATGGGCCTACCTGATCGAGGTCCGGGACGCCGAGCATCCGATCACTCAAGGGCTCCCGAAGCAGTTTCGTCATTGCGAGGACGAACTGTACGAACGACTTCGGGGACCGGCCGAAAATGTCAAAATTCTGGCGACGGCCTTTGCCGATCCGGCGAAAAACGGGAGCGGCCGGCACGAGCCGCAGTTATTGGCGATCGATTACGGAAAAGGGAAGGTCTTTCAAATCGGGACGGGACATGCGGGCAAGCAATGCAAGAGCGTTTCGTTTATCGTTCCTTTTCTGCGCGGCACCGAATGGGCCGCGACCGGCCGGGTTACGATCCCCGTCCCGGACGACATGCCCGATGCCGTCGCCCCGAAATTCCGGGATTGAAGCAAGACCGCCAAAAAAACGACGGCCCCAACAGAGCCGCGTGCTGTGCACGCGGAGTGAGCGGTAAAGGACCTTTAACAAAACAACATTTACAATCGTCCTTTTTTAACTACGGAACACACGGAAAGACGGAAAACACGGAATTTTTATATTTCCGTCTATTCCGTTATTCCGCGTATTCCGTAGTTTAAAAACAGACAATGAAAATGTTCGATCAACCGCCCGGCTTTGTCCCGGCGTCCGCCAACGCCTTGAAAAAGGCGGTGAGATTCTCGATCGGCGTTCCGGGCGGAATGTCGCAGCCGGAAGAGGCGACGAAATTCGGGAACCCGGCCGTTTGCTTCAGCAATTCCGTTGTCGCGGCATAAACGGATTCCGGCGACCCAAGCCGAAAAACACCGACCGGGTCGAGGTTGCCCAACACGGGAACATCGCCCGGCACCTGCGCGAGCACCTTGCCAATATCGATCGCGTTGCCGACATGTAGGGCCGAGGCTCCGGTCCCGAGCATCGAAGGGATCAGCCGCTCCGTCTTGCCGCAATTGTGCAACACGAACGCGAACTGCTCGTCTTTGACCGCTTCGACGATCCGTCGGATGTAGCGGGAGGAAAATTCCTCGCACATCGCCGGAGAGACCAGCCCCGCCGCCGGCTCGGCCATAATCAAGCCCCCGCAGCCGCTTGCCTTGAACGCTTTCGCGTATTCGATGAGAAAGGTCGTCGCTTTTTCCAAAAGACAACGAACTGTTTCCGGCTCCGTCGCGAGCAGGAGCATCATTCGCGACATATCGGCGAGCCGACCGGCGAGGGACAGCGGGCCGATCAGTCCGCCCAAGGTCGGGCGGTCCGCGATGTTCTCCGCGCAGCATCGGGCGGCGAGCAGGTATTCCTTCGTCCGGGCCGTTCCCACTTCGGGAACGAGTAGCCGCTCGATCGATTCCTGATCGGAAGCGATCGGGGCGGCAACCGTCGGGTTTTCCGTTTCGCTGAACCGGATCGGACAACCGAACGCCTCCGCCTCGACGGAAAGGTCCATCATCGTGAGCGCGGCCGGTGCCGCAATGATTTGGTTCAACGCGCGAATCGCCCGGTATTGCAATTCGCCGGATTGAAAAACCTCGCTCGCTGCCGCATCAATGAGCGGAATGCCCGGGCTCGTCGCAATGGGCAGCCCTTGCCGCGGCCCTTCGGCGATGAGCCCGGCGATCCAATGATTCATGTTTCTTGACATGGGAATCAAAACGGAAGAAAAGAGTTTTGGGAAACGACCGGCGGAAAATTTCGGGGCGAATCGACCCAACCGCAATTTACCACGAAAAAAGATGTCTTGGCAACAAGCAAGGTAAAAAAATTTTCCGCTAACTGATCGTGTCGAGATCGATCGTCAGGTACTCCGAGCCGAGATTGGGTGAAGCGACCTTTTCCGGAGCGGGGTTCAATTTATCCTGTTCGAGCAGGAACGTATGATTCCGCCCCGCTTTTTTGGCGGCGGCGAGCGTACTTTCCAAAGCCTTGCAAACATCCTTCTCCGATTGATCCGGAAGGGCTTCCGTTACGCCGCAGGTCACTTCCAGGGAAAATTTGCCCGCTTCCTCCTGGTAAGTGAACGTCGTTCGTTCCAGGCTTTGCCGAATTTTTTCGATTTCGGAGACCGTCTTGCGCAGCCCCATGTTGACGGTTACGACCAGGAAGCAATTCCCGTAATAAATTCCGGAGATGTCTTGCGAAGTAAAATCCTTTTCGAGGATGCCGCCGAAGTATTTGATCACCTTGTCCCCGACCGTGATTCCCTGCTCGTCGTTGACCTCGCCGAATTTCGCGAGATCGATTAGCGCGAAACAAAGCTGCCGGTTTTCCTGTCGTTTCTGCTTCCACCAATCGACAAGCGTCACCTCCAAACCGATGCGCCCGCGCAAACCGGTCGCCTCGTCGATATAGAGTTGGTGCGGGATCGTATCCAAACGCTCTTCGTAACGGACGACGGTTAAAAACGCTTTCTCCTGCTGGTCCCGCAACCGGTGCCGGGCGACCCGGAGTTTCGAAAGTTCCTTAAGCAGCTTTTGAACGGCCTCTTCCGGGTTGGCCGGACTCAGTTGATCGATGTTGCTGATCGTCGTTTCGATCTGGGCCGATTGCTCCATATTCGCGTAATCGATATCCTCCGCCAAATACGCGAGTTCTCCGAATTCGTCGATCCGCTTTTGGATTTGACCGGTCATACTCGCCTGGGATTCCAGGTAATTTTTGCAGTCGTCTCTCAGTTCAGCCATACACCGTTTGACAAACGGGGCATCGGCCGTCCCGACCGAACGTCGCAACCGCGAATCGAGATCGGCGGAAAACTTGCCGCTTTTCATCATCACGACGTTCAGCTTGAGAATCGAGGTCTCGACATGTTTTTCGCCCATGAGCCAGGCTTCGGTCCCCTTTTCCATTAAAGCGGAAACGAGGTCGTCGTCGAACAATTCCTGCAACGGGGCGACCATCGCGATATCCTCGGCATCGTCTTCCAAAAGGTCGGCAACGTTCGCTTCGGAAACGGAACGGAGCATCTCTTCCAGGTCGAGGGGCGGAGCCTGCGTCTCTTCGACGGCATCCGCCTGTTTCTCCCTGCCGCGTTTTGGAATCAGCCGTTGCAGCAAATTCCGGTATTCTCCGAGATTGCCCCAGAGGCCCCTGAGTTCCCGCCAATCCCCGAGGAGCGCCAACGTCTCTTTCAGACTCGGCGGACCGTACCCCAACTCGATCGCGGCATAACAACCGAGAGCGATGTTCAAAAGGGTGATGAGCAGGAGGAAAAACAAAAGCATGACCGAAAAAAAAGGTTGTTCCGATTATTCCGTGTTCGTGGGGGAAACAGGAGGGTATCGACCCAACATTGTAGCATATTTTCGGCAATCCGTCCGAATTGTATCAAGGAATCCGACGAGGAAAGTTCGGCAATTTTATTGAAAAAGCGTTGTTTTCCCTATTCGGCCGTTGACGGATTCGTTGAATCGATGTGATTTTCAAGATAATTGTCAATTTTCGCGAGTCGTGCTATACTTCCCTTTGGTTTATTGATACGACCTTCGGTACACCGGCCCGGCAATCCGGGGACGATTTTGGCGATTTCAATTCGCTCGAACATTGAAAAATACGGAGTTTCGGTATACCGCAGATGATAGATAACCTGCATGTTTTCTCTGTTTTTTCCGGGAAACGGTATTTTTTCGGAACCATCTCGAAGGTTTCGTTCTCCAACACATTGTAGGAACGTTCTTGTGAACGACGACGAACTGATTCAAGAAAGCTTGTCCGGAGACCGGGCCGCGTATGGGAAACTGGTTCTCAACTATCAGGACCGCCTTTTCAATACGATGATCCGGGTCGTCGGGAACGCCGAAGACGCCCAAGATGTCGTGCAAGAGGCTTTTTTGCAGGCTTTCTTGCGACTTTCGACGTTTCGGCAAACGAGCCGTTTTTATACCTGGTTGTACCGGATCGCGTTCAATATCGCCTTGGGAATACGGAGGAAACGGAAGCCCCAGGTTTCCTTGGGTGGCATTTGGAACGACCGCGGAGAAGAGCCGCTCGGCAAGGCCGACTCCCCTTTGGAGCAGGTCGGGACCGAGGAAATGTCCGAAATCCTGCGAAGTACGATCAATCGTTTGGAAGAAGAGTACCAATCGGTGATTGTTCTCCGGGAAATGGAAGGATTTTCGTACGAGGAAATCTCCCAAATCCTCGATTTGCCGGTCGGTACCGTCCGAAGTCGGTTGCATCGGGCCAGAAATATATTGAGAGATGCCTTAAAAAAACACGAAAGACACTTTTAACTCAGAATTTTTTGGCAGGCGCACTTTAGAGGGGTAGACGAGGGGATCGTCGCACAATGCTGCGGTTTGTCTGCATAATTTTCTCGAAAAGTCGCCTGCCTTGTTGCAGAGCGCTAAGAAAACAAAAAATGAAACGGTCGGAATTGGAACAATTGATTAGCGAATATATTGACAATGAGCTTTCCCCGCAACACCGCGAGAAAGTCGAAGGATTTATTCGCACCAATGCACAGGCAAAGCAAATCTACGACGAATACATTGAAATTCGAAGCTCGATTCAAAATGAGATGCGAATTTCTCAACAGTCTTTGCCTGCCAATTTCGGCCAAATCGTTCTGCAATCAATCGACAGGGCCGAGGCTGCGACCTCAAAAACAGTCTCAACTTCTTTGAGGAAGCCGCTTTACGCTTATGCCAACCGGTTGAAGAATCCGCGGCTGTTTGCTTATCCGCTCGCGGTTCTTGTGGTTGCGTTAATCGTCGGGGTCTTTTATCGCGTTGAAGAACCAGTGGGAAACCATAACCCCAACGCCCAAATCGCGAAAGAAACGCAACTACATGGCGATTCTTTCGATTCTGTCCGTTCCGATAACTTAAACAGCTCGACGGAAATTGTCGCTTCCGAAAACCCGAACGACGCAAAAGCAAAGGAGGATAAGGAGGATTCGGAAAAGACTTGGGAACAACAAATCGTCCGCGCTCCCATGTCAAATAATCAGCAGTTAAAAAGTGATAAATCAACCGAAAAAGCGCCCTCTGATTTCCAAATCACCTGCCAAATCAAGGACGCCGCATTAAAAAACACGCTTCTTCCCAAGCTTTTCCTCAAAGAAGGCGTTGCCTGGAAACAATCAACCGACGGCAGTTCGGCCGTCGTTTATGAGATTAAAGTCGGCCGGGCGAAATTCGACACGCTTCTGCAAAATCTCTCTGAGAACGAATCACAATCGGTTGAAATCGCGTTGGACGCCGGGTTGGAACGCTTTCTGAAAACAGAGCAAAAAACGAACGACAGTTTGATAACCGTTCGATTTCTGGTTGTTACTGCCGCGAAATAACGCATTTTGCGGCCTTTTGCCCGGTATTTCTTTCGCCAAACGAATTCTTTCCGAAAAGAATCGCTCTTGATTTGAACCCCGGATTCTTGTTAGACTTCCCTCGCAAATTTTATCAACGGGAGCGAAACGCTCCGGGTCTTGCGGCAAGGAAGCAGCATCAATGGGTCGTCAACCGAAAACCAATCCAAGAAAAAATTTTCTTTTCCGGTCTTCGTTTCTCATTTTAAATATCCTGCTTCTGCTCGCCGTTCCGAACGGGCTTGTCTTTGCCCAGAGGACCGACTATTCCTCGAAAACACATTCGCGGGATCCGAAGTCGGATCACATTTACGGTTACGAACCTTTTACGCGTGATCGGGACGGGATGCTCGTCGGCGGGACAGCTCACAATAATCAAGCCGTTCTCAACCTGCCGGTCGCCTACGATCCGCGTTCGGAAGGCCCGCCGGAGCCGCCGCATTCGCTCGAATTACCCGATGTGATCCGAAAAGGGCCCGATTACTGGCGTTCGCCGGACGGAATGGTCTCGACGTTGCAGATCATGCTCGTTTTGACCGTGCTGACGCTTGCCCCGGCGATCATTATGATGACGACCTCGTTCGTCCGGATCGTCGTCGTCCTCTCGATCCTGCGGCAGGCGATCGGCACGGGCCAATTGCCGCCGAGTCAGGTGATTACGGCGCTTGCGTTGTTTATCACCCTTTTGATTATGGCCCCGGCTTGGGGGGAAGTTTATCACGAATCGATCCTGCCCTACACCGAGCGCGAAATTTCCCTGGAAGAAGCGTACGAAAAAGGGGAGTATCCGATCCGGCGGTTTATGTGTATGCAGATCGACCGGACCGGCAATCATGATGATATTTACCTTTTTATGCGCTATATCAAGGACGTTCCGCCGCCGAAAACGATGCGGGATGTCCCTTGGCGGGCGTTGCTGCCGGCCTTTATGCTGAGCGAACTGAAGACGGCGTTTTTGATCGGCTTCAAGATTTTTCTGCCGTTTCTGATCCTCGATATGGTGATCGCGAGCGTGATGGTTTCAATGGGTATGATGATGCTCCCGCCGGTGATGATCTCACTGCCGTTTAAATTAATGCTGTTCGTTCTCATGGACGGTTGGCGGCTCGTCGTCCAAATGTTGCTTGAAAGTTTTTCCTGGTACACATAAAAGTGGGAAGTGGGAAGTAAGAAGTGGGAAGTTGATTGTTCCCACTTCCCACTTCCCACTTCCCGCTTCCCACTTTTGCATGGAAGCACAAACTGCAATTGATCTTTGCCGGAGCGCGATTTGGATCGCGCTTTTAATCAGCCTTCCGGTTTTGATTTCGGGAGTTACGATCGGGCTCCTGCTCGGGCTGTTTCAGGCGTTGACGCAGATTCAGGAGCAGACGATCGCGATCGTTCTGAAAATCGTCGTGATGGTGCTCGTCGCCGCCCTGCTGCTCCCTTGGATGACGCAACATTTAATGGAATACACCGCCGATCTGTTCCTCGAAATTCCCGAAAGTATGGCACCGTTTTAGAGTGGGAAGTTGGAAGTGGGGAGTGAGAAGTTTTTTAGTCGTCGACCGAAGGTCGACGAAACCACTTCCCACTTCCCACTTCCCACTTCCCACTTCCCACTTCCCACTTCCCACTACCCACTTCCCACTTCCCACTTCCCACTTCCCACTTCCCACTTCCCGCTTTTTCATGAATTGGCTCGACCTGATCGATACATCCCGCGTTTTGGTATTCGCCCTTGTGCTAACGAGGGTGAGCGGGATCGTGATTACGGCGCCGGTGTTCGGGGGGGGGGATATTCCGATGCAATTTCGGGCGCTCTTTGCCTTCGGCCTGGCGATCTTGATCATGCCTTCGCAGTGGTCGATTTATATCGTCGAACCGAGCACTTTGCCGGGCTTCGCGATTTATATCGCCGCCGAATTGCTGATCGGATTGACGATCGGACTCGGAGTCAACATGTTTTTTACCGGCATGCATATGGCCGGTGATATGATCGGCCGAATCGGCGGTTTGACCTCTTCGCAGCTTTTCGATCCGACCTCGGGCGAGCAGATCCCACTGTTGGGGCGGTTTATGCAGCTGATCGCCGTCGCCGTGTTCGCCTGCGTGGGGGGCTTGCGGCTGATGATGGGGGCGCTTTTGGACACTTTCGAATCGATTCCGGTTGGCAGCGGGCTGGTCCGGGTCAGCGTCGCCGAATCGATGGTCACGATCGTGAGCGTAACGTTCGGCCTCGCGTTTCGGATCGCAGCCCCGGCGACGGTCGGTATCCTCGTCGCAATGGTCGTGATGGGCGTGCTCGGGCGGACGCTGCCGCAGCTCAACCTGATGTCGGTCGGGTTCGGGATCAACACGATCATCATGTTTTCGGTCCTGCTCCTGACGATCGGGGCGGCGATGCTCTGTTTTCAAGAGCGGTTTATTTTCATATTGGAAGTGATTTTCTCCGGCTTTCATTCGACCGTTCCCTTGGAATGGCTCGAATAATCTTTACTGATCCTCACGCAAAAAATCGAACACGGCAAACAGCAGCCCGAAGCGTCAGCGCCGGGTTGGCCCCGCGTTTCCGTATTGGACAACCGGGCGCTGACGCTTCCGGCTGCTGTCCGATTCGAGATTTTTTCTGAAACTATCGACTTTCCAATCGGCGTTCGACCGGAACCGGCTCCTTTGAAAAATCGGAGAATTAGGGTATATTCAATCCCTACTCTGAAGATAGATTCTCCCTCTCTTTTGTCTCCCCAAAAAAATCATGTCAAAAATAGATCGTTTGTCTCTGGGACTGTTTTTCTGTTTCAATCTCTGTCTCGTTGCCGCCCAAGCCGCCGAAAAGTCGGTTCCGCTGATCGATGATACGACCTTTCAACGGGGATTTTGGGTGATTGCCCCCGACCAGCCGACCCGGGTCGTGCAGGGAAAATTGGTCCCGTTTGTCGGGGAAAAACAACCCGAGCCGCTTTGGGATGTCGATCAATGGTCGAGCCGCTTCAGCCTGATCGACGCGAAGCGGGAAGAGCGGCCCGACGGTTCAGTCCGATTCGCCGATGCCGCGAAAGCGGTCGTCTTTTTTCCCGATCGGACGCGGGAACCGGCGGACTCCTGGGAAAAAAACCGGCGGCCCGACATGAGAATGGAAGTGCGTGGTATCGTCGAGTACAAGAACGATTTCCCGAAGCCGGGCAGCGCTTGGCCGCACCTCCTTTTGGAAAGACATTTTATTGAAAAGCCGCGACTTAGCGATTTGGAATCGGTCCGGTTCCGGATTCGTTTTCGGATCGCGGAGCAAAAAAAGATCGACCGCGAAGGTTGGAACGACGCGATGCACACGGCCCAATTCCAGTGTTATTTGACGATCAACAATCTCAACGAGAAAAGTCCGGGTTACGGCGATTACCTCTGGTTTGGCGTCCCGATGTACGATACCCGGTACCGGCATACTCCGGAATACAAAGCTCTCGATTTTTCGACGAACGAGAAGCAGGGGACCGGAAAGTTTATTTGCAACCCGGCGGGCAAGGAGTATTTTCAGGAAAGCGCGATCGACGGGAATTGGATCACGATCGACCGGGACATCTTGCCGCTTTTGCGGGACGCGGTCGATTCCGCCTGGGAACGGGGGTATCTCCCGGCTTCGAAAAACCTCGCCGATTACGGGCTCGGGTGTATGAATATCGGTTGGGAAGTGCCCGGAGCGATCGACGTCGCCGCCGAGTTCGCCGATTTTTTGATCGAGGTTCAGCGGAAAGATTGAAAATTGGTAGCGCAGAGTACCGGGAGTCGGGGTACCGGAAACGCGGAGTACCGGTTAAATATTGAGGGAGCGGATTAGCACGATGTTCTTGACGATTGAAAACGGCTCGACGGATCCGGCCTACAACCTTGCGTTGGAAGAATTTTTGCTCGTTCGGCGCGAGGAGAATTTCGTTTGGTTTTGGCAAAACGAGCCGACGGTGGTTCTTGGTCGCAACCAATGCGCGGAGTCCGAGATCAATCGGGAATCGCTCGAACGACATGCGATTCGTCTCGTTCGCCGAATTTCCGGCGGCGGGGCCGTGTACCATGATTTGGGAAATTTGAATTTTTCCTTTTTGACCGGGGATACGTCCGTCGGGTTCGATTTTGCGAGGTTTACGCGACCGCTGGTCCGGACCTTGAGGCGGCTGGGGCTTCCGGCGGAAGATAACGGCAGAAACGACGTCCTCGTCGCGGGGAAAAAAATTTCGGGAAACGCCCAATACAAACAACGAGGACGGGTATTGCATCACGGGACGATTTTGTTCGAGAGCGAACTGGGACGCTTGGCCGAAGTGCTTCGGGTCTCCCCGCAAAAATACGCCTTGAAAAAAGCGGTCCCCTCCGTTCGTTCCCGGGTCGGCAACATCGCCGATTTTTTGAGCGAAAAAATGACGATCGAAGAATTTCAGGAAGAACTCTGGAAAGACATTCGCTCGGAATATCCCGTCGTCTTGGAGACGTTGCCGGAGGAAGCAATTCGCGAAATCGAAACCTTGCGGGACGAGAAATACCGCTCGCGGCGTTGGAACGAAGGGAGTTTTCCGCTCGGCGAGACGATCGGCGGCGGCCCGCGGCGGTTCGATTGGGGGACGTTGGAAGTTCGCCTGCAAGTGAGCGAGGGGATCATTCGGGCCTGCGGTTTATACGGGGATTTTTTTTCGCCGGAAAGCCCGGAGTTGCTGCAAGAGCGGCTGCTCGGCCTCCCCTTCGATCGCAACGTGCTTGAGGAGCGTTTGGACGAGGCAACGATTCGCCGTGTTTTTCCCGAGCTGTCGAAACAACGGTTTTTGGAAATTCTTTGGGACGAAAATTGAAAACGCGAGTGATTGTAAACGCGGGGTACCGGCTAAATGGGGGCGAGTGCCCCGTATTTTTGAGAGAAAAACGACATGTTGGAAAAACAGCCCCGTCCTTTCGCTTCCGATCTTTCTTTTCAAAAAGTCCGATCCGCCTACGAAACGGCTCGCGACGTTTTGCTCGAACGGCGAGGTGCGACCGGGCATTGGACCGGCCGACTCTCGGATTCGGCGCTTTCGACGGCGACGGCCGTCAGCGCCCTGTCGATTTACTGGAAAACACGAACGGAACGCAACGCAACGATTCCGGCCGATTTCGCCGACATCCCTCTCCGGATCAAGGCGGGAACCGATTGGTTGATCGCCGGCCAAAATCAGGACGGCGGCTGGGGGGACACCCCGGAAAGCCCGTCCAATCCCTCGACGACGTTGCTCGTCAAGTGTGCGATTCTGCTCTCGAAAACGGTCGAGGGGGCGAATTTCGAGGAAGAAGAAAGCTTCCCTCTTCGCAAAGCGCAGCCGATGCTCCGCTCGCCGCACCACGATTCGATCATTTCCGGTTGGAGTATGGACGTTTTGACGCGGGCGGACCTTTATATCCGACGCAGCGGCGGCATCGAGGGAATTCAGGAACGATACGGCAACGACAAAACGTTCTCGATCCCGATTCTGACGAATGCCGCTCTCGCCGGTCTTGTCCCTTGGCGGGACGTTCCCCCGCTCCCGTTCGAGTTGGCCTGGTTCCCGCAATCGCTTTTTCGCCTGCTCCGTTTGCCGGTCGTCAGTTACGCGATTCCGGCGCTCGTCGCGATCGGGCAGGTCATCTTCCGGCACAACCCGCCTAAGCTGTTTTTGTTGAAAAAAATTCGACAATTCGTCCGGCAGCCGACGCTTGAAAAAGTGAGGAACATGCAGCCGGAAAGCGGCGGTTTTTTGGAGGCGACACCGTTGACCGCCTTTGTGGTGATGAGCCTCGCCGCCTGCGATTTGACCGATCATCCGGTTGTCGAAAACGGCTTGCGATTCTTGTTCGACTCGTATCGGGAGGGCGGTTCCTGGCCGATCGACACGAACCTCGCGTGCTGGGTCAGCACCCTTTCCGTCAACGCCCTTGCCGCGAATGCCCAATCGGGCAAACGGAATGGTGCGATGTCGGAGACACGGGATGTCGATTCGGCGGCAACCGCTCCGGTCCCGTTCGGCGAACCGGAACATGCCGTTCTTTCGGACGAGCGGCTGTTGGATTGGATTCTTTCCTGTCAACGTCGGGAGCGGCATCCGTTTACCGGAGCGGTTCCCGGCGGTTGGGCTTGGACCAACTTGAGCGGCGGGGTCCCTGATTGCGACGATACCTCGGGAGCCCTGCTCGCTTTAGCCGCTTTTGTGAGAGCAGGACAGAGGAAGCCGGACAAAGGAGAAAAGGATGCCCGGATTAGAAAACAGGCGGTCGAAGGGATTCGCTGGTTGCTCGGCTTGCAAAACCGGGACGGCGGTTGGCCGACGTTTTGCCGCGGTTGGAACCGTTTTCCGTTCGATCGGAGCAGCGTCGATTTGACGGCCCATGTGCTGCGGGCGTTTTTCGCCTGGCAACCTCTTTTGCCCGAACCCGACCGGCTGGTCAAAAAAATGGAAGCGGCGATCCGGCGCGCGACGGGATTCCTGCTCGCCTCGCAACAGGCTGATGGGACTTGGGTGCCGCTTTGGTTCGGGAACCAGTATCATCCGCGAGAAGAGAACCCGTTTTACGGAACGGCGAAAGTGCTGCGGGCGTTCGAACTATTGCGAAAAGAGCGGAAGGGGGACGACCCTCGGATTTTCGAGGCGATTCTTGCCGGACTGCGTTTCGCGGCCGCCAACCGAAACGAAGACGGCGGCTGGGGGTGCAGTTCGCAAGTGTTGCAGCAAGAGACCGTGCCGATTCGAAAAGGCTCTTCGCGGTCCAAGCTCCGCGCGCACGTTCATTTTCATCCTCAAACCCATTCGAGTATCGAAGAGACAGCCCTCCTCATTGATGCGATGATTCCTTACCTCAACGACTCGAAACTCTTGGAAGAACTGCCGGATGTGGTCGCGGTTTTCGAAAAAGGGGTCGATTGGCTGATCGGGCAGGTTGAGAAGGGGCGTTTGGACAAATCGTCGCCGATCGGTCTTTATTTTACGAAATTATGGTACGACGAAAAGTTGTATCCGACCCTTTTTACCGTTTCGGCCCTCGGACGGATCGTCGCGGCATTGAACGTCGCGCAAGAGTGAGATCATAACGAGCCGGGACCTGTGGTCCCGACACATTCATAGCGGAAAATGTCTCTATTTGAAAATGGAGACGGTCGGGACCGCAGGTCCCGGCTCGTGGGTTGCGCTCATTATGCAGCGGTCGTGTTGCGCTCATTCGTTGGCCAACGCTTGGGCCGGAGAAATTCGCAGGACGGCGCGCAGGGCCAAAATGTTGGAGAGCAGTCCGATCATGATCATGCCGCCGCAAACCCCGGCGCATTGCCGCAGCAAGGCGACGCCGCTCAACCCGGTCGATGCCCCGATCTGCGGGAACAGGGCGATGATCGCCGCCAAGAGCCCGAGAACCGCCCCGCCGCCGAGCAGGAAAACGCTCTCGTTCAATAGCAACGCCGCGATCCGTGGGCGGGAAAAGCCGAACGCCCGGAGCAAGGCGAGCTCCTTGCGCCGCTGCAAAACGTTTCGCAGTTGCACGATCCCGATCCCGAAAGTCCCGAGAAACAGACCGAAACCGCCCAGGGACCGGAATGTCGAAAGGTAAGTGTTTTGAACCGCGAACAGCCGGCCCAACCGCTCTTGCGTCGGTTCAAGCGTCAACCCGAAATCACCGATCGTCTCCGAGAGAATTCGGGCCGTTTCCTTGAGCGAGGTCCCCGGTTTTTGTTCGACCAGGAAATACCGATATCCGCTAATCTCCGGGAAGAGTTGGAGCAGGTTCGCTTCGCTCATCAAAACGTCCCCTTGCAAAAGCGAATTGGAAAGCAGCCCGACGACTTCGCAACGGATTTTCGTTCCCCGACCGTCGTTCATTTCAAAGACCTCGCCGACCCCTTGGTACAAATGCAGCGAATACATCGCCGTATTGTCGTCGAGAATAATCGGAACCCGCAGCGCCCCGTCGGCATCCTTGCGAATCGGCCCCTGCAACAGCTCCCAAGGGTTTTTCGCATTTTTGTCGCTCGCGGCAACCTGCGAAAACCGGAAGCCGCCTCGTTTGAGAAACGAGTCGCCAAGGCCGAGGATTCGCGGATTTTTCGGCTGGTAAAGGTTGAGGCAACCGGCATTATCTCCCGGACGAACGCGAAACGATTCGAGCCGGACGTCGTTCTGATCGAAAAACGCGGCATCGGCCGGTTGCATGTTGAGTTTGTCCCGCCCCGATTCGGTGTTCAAATCGAAATAAACCGGCAGCTGCGTTTCGCCGACCAATGAGTACCCGCCACTCCCTTGGGCGCCGTTCGAATCGAGTTGAAACGCTCCGACCGCGAGAACCAGAAACGAGCAGGAGGCCAACAGGCCGATGCAAAGAACGCTTCGTCCCGAATTTCGCGCCGCGTTCGAAAGCGAGAACCGCCAAAGCGTTCGAACCGACGCGAATTCGCTCACCGTTTTTCCTTTTGCTCCCGCATTGGCCGGTCGGTGTTTCAAACAAGAGCCGACCGACAAAAGCGACAGGATGAGCACGGCCGAGCCGGTTCCGAAAAAGAGGCCGGCTTTGACCATTTGATCGGTTGTCGCGAACCCGGCAACGACGAGCGCGAGAACCGTTCCGCCCAGCACGACGAGCAGGAGCCGGGCAAGTCGCTTTCCGAGCGCTCGGCCCGGCTTTTCGTGCATGTCGCCGGCAATCAGTTCCCGGGCGGAAAAAACGCGCAGCCCTCGCAATGTCCAAAAAATGACGGCAAGCGAAAGGAGCATCGCACTACCGAAGCCGACCAGCACGCTTTCCGCCGAGATGTGCAGCGAGAGGAACGGGACGACGATCGCATCGACCCACCAATGATGCAAGCCGTATATCATCAGCCGCGCGTAGGCGATCCCGAGCGGGATCCCGAGCGCGCTGCCGCAAAACGCGACGATCGTCCCTTCGAACGCGAGAATCGCGAATATCCGACCTCGGGTCAACCCAAGCGCGAGAAATGTCCCGATTTGGCTCGCGCCGCGTTCGACTTCAAGCCGGAAAAGCATCCCGAGCAACATTAAAGCGGCCGCGATAATAAAGCAACTGAACGAGAGAAACAGAACGTTGAACGGCGTCGTCCCGGCCGAAGCCGCAAGCCCGAGTTGCTTGACCGGTTCGAGGATGAGTCCGAAAAGCGCCGATTGCGGAACCAACGCTGCGGCCAATCGCTTTTCAATTTCGGCGGTTGCGGACGGCCCGATTGCCGACGACCCGGTTGTCGACGACGCGGAAATCGCCGGTTCGCCCGGTCGACTTTTCTGTTGCGGTTTGAGAACGAACGTCGTCGTCTCCCCGAAACGGCTCCCCCAAAGTTTTCGACCTGTCGCGAGCGAGACAAACGCTTTGGGGGTCGTTTTGTGCTTGTCCCAATACTCTTCGTCTTTGTCGCGGATTTTTTTGGCGTCGAACGGGAACGGCGGGTTCCAGTTCGCGAGCGACTTCGCGTCCGAAATCCCTTCCAATTCCGGGACGAGCAGCGGATCGTCGGCGAGCCCCTGCATCGGAACGGTTTGCGTCAATCGCAAAACGACCTTTCGCGTTTCCGTCCGACCGTCGATGCTCTCGGGCGTAAAATAGGTCAACTCAACCGTATCGCCGGGCTTTGCGCCCAAATCTTCGCTCGTCCAATCATTGAAAACAATCTCGTCGTCTCCGATTTTGAGCGGCTCTCCTTCTCCGATCGAAAGTTCGTCGACCGCGGCGACAAGGGAATACGGCGTCTCTTGGCCGCCGCATTGCAGCGACTCGGCGAGGTAAACCAGCACCTCTTCGGCCTCGGGCAGGGCTTTCGCGATCGCCTCGGCCTGCGGTCGGGAGAAAAGCAGCTTCGCGGTTTTGACATGCACGGTCCCGTCGAGGGCTGCGTCGACAAGAATGCCGAGATCGTCAAGCGAAAAAGGAATTTCCGGCAGCGTTGCCCGACCGCCGCGAAAAACGTCCTGCCGGTTCGGCATCCCCTCCGGGTTGGCAAAAGCGATCATATTGATCTTGCCCGGGGTATCAAGCTGGGCGCGGTCTTGCAGCCAATCGAGCGGAACGAGGGCGAGCGGCTCCGGCTTTTGGTTCGGCCGGAGCGAAAAGGCGCCGATTCCCCGGTCCGGCAAAATCTCGCGAACGCGAAGCCGCTTGCGAAAAAGCGTTTCCTCCCGACGACCGAGAGCGCTGTCGGCGGGGATCCGTTCCGGTCGGGAGACCCAAAGCGAAATCATCGGCCCGGTTTCTCCGTCCCCCTCGCTCGTTCCTCCGACCGCTTTCGGAAGGCCGAGAGCCTCGGCGAGAGCCTGGTTGACGACGATTTCGTCCCGAGCCCAGCGGGACGGTTCGGGGACCTTCGGGTTTTCGGAGAAATCTGCGTTCCGTTCAAAAAAAGAGTCGAGGGGCTTCCTGAGCGAAGCGACGAAAGCCCCGAAACCGCGAGTGTTGGAGACGAAGTTCCGGTTCGATTTTTCCGCGGAGTACAAAAAATTCCAAAACGAATCGGAGCAACCGATCAGCGTGATCCCGGCGGTCTGCTCCTCGAACTTCGTCCCGGCCGAAACGAGGATCAGCGGGGCGTTGCGGGCACCCTGTTGCAATTCGATCGCGGCGGTGAGCTCCTCGCGAACGAAATGATCGCACATCAAGACCTCGTCGATCGGGCCGAGTCGGTCGAGCGTCAAATCCCGAAGCGAACCACGCATCGAATCGCCGATCAAAAGCGCCCCGGTCAAAACGGCCGAAGCGATCACCACGCCGAATCCGACGGCCAGTTGCATCCAAAAACCATACCGGATCGAACGAAAGACAAAACCCGACAATGTGAGAGAATGTGATTGCCCGGAATTTTTGGACTCGTCCATAAGCTAACCCCATCCGAAATGTTCTTGTTTTCAAAAAGACCGGGCGAAACACCGGCATCGCTTCCGTCGCGAGCCAAAGGTCGTTGACAAGGCGATCGCTCCGGCGATCGCGAAAAACGCGAACGTCACCGGTTCCGGCGTCAGCACGTCGAAATGTCGATCATCGAACGTGTAGTAGGCATGCAATTCCCCGCCGTTCGTCAGTTCGACGGAATCCCCGAACACCTGCCCGGAAACATGCCCGCCTTGAATGTCGAAAAGAGCGTCCAGGGCAAGGATGCTGGCGTTGATGTTCGCGTTCGAAACCTTCACATCTTTGACGTTCGTGTTGATTAAAACATTGCCGCCGTCGAATTCCCCGTCGAATGTCTCGTTATGCCCGTTGAGAAACAGTTCCCGGCTCAAATCGAGCAAGCCGATGCCATACATGTCGCTCACGTTCAAAATGAGCGTCGTATCCGCTCCGGCGTTGATGAGAAGATTTTTCCCGACGGCCGCCAAACGCTGGAAAATACTCGCATCGACGGTTACCGCCTGCAATCCGCCCAAACCGATCAGATCGATCACGTAATCGCCGCTCGAATTATAAGCTCCGGTCGCCGTCTCGCCCAGTGCCCATAACGAAGAAGACACCGTTTGCAGTTGTTCCTTCGCAAGGCCGAAATCGAACGGCAATTCCGAGATATTTCCCTCGGCAAAACTTTGGTGGTAACCCGGCACACCATACGGCCGATTGAACGTCGAATCGTCGCGAACGTAAACCGTGCCCGAGCTTCCCTGGTAACCCGGTGCCGTCAAATCGCCGTCGGAGCTGACGCCGAGCGAGTTCCATTGGCTGTTACCCTTTTGGGGGTTCAGCTTGCCGCCGATGTAAGCGTTGCCGTCGTGTACGGTCGATCCCGAGGCGAGCACATCGCCGCCGACGACGAGAACGGGGCCGTCTTGATGCTTTTCCATACGAAAGGCTCCGAACCCGTGCGATTGAACATCGACGTTGCCTTGAACCGCGAGATGCCCTTCGGTATCACCCCCGCTTCCGTAGTAGTTACCGAAAAAGACGTCGTTAAAAGAGGCGGAAATACCGAACAGTCGATTCTCGCTCGACTGAACGACATCCGCCCGGAGGACCGGGACGAATTGAACCAGAACAGCAAATAAACAGCACCCAAGAATCGCCGGAAAAGAGGTCGTTCGCATAAGCTCACCTGATATGCAAGAAAGTGGGGATTGAAAGAGAAGGCGGGGAGGTGAGTTTACCCCTTGCCAAGTCGAAAATATTGCGACCTCCGCGAAAAAATTGGACGAAGCTTCGAACTCAACCCTCGCGGTTTCGGGACTTTCGTCGCTTCGCTCAGGAAGCCCCTTGGTTCATCTTCCGTGCGGAACACGGTATCGACGGCAAAACTCACAATATGAAATATTACCCTAAAAGTAATTATAGGCCTTATCCCTTTTCTTTTAAAGGAATTTGCTGGAAAAAAATGGGAAAAAAGATATGACAAAACCAACAGCCGACACAAGCGGTATGACTGGACAATTTCGGGAAAATCATGTACAATCGGCAAGAATTCGGGGTCGAAAATCCCGACTATTCTACTCAACAAACTGGACCAATGAAGCATACATTCTTCAAGGAATACGGGTTTTGGATCATTTTTTTCGTCGTTTTTGGTCTCGCTTTTGTCTGGATGGGGACAAAGCGGACGATTCAAGGCAATTCCAACAACGTTGCCGACTGGTTGCCCGACAGTTTCAACGAAACCCAGGAATACAAATGGTTTATCCGGCATTTTCCGTTTGAAAGTTTTATCGTCGTCTCTTGGGAAGGCTGTACCCTTGAGGATCCGCGGTTGGAAATGTTCGCCCAAAAATTGGTGCCAGGTCAAACCATCGACAATATGGACCTTTGGGCCAACGCGGCGAAACTCTCGGCGGAATTGAAGCTCGACAACAAAAGCGTCGAACCTCCCGTCGTGGAAGCGGAAACGGCAATGCTCGCCGGGCCGGTCCCGTCCGCCGTGGAAAATGTCCCGGACGACGATATCGGCAAGCATTATTTCAAAAGCGTGATCACCGGCCCGCGATTGGTCCGGATGCTCAAGGACCGTTATTCCCGCGACCCCGGTCGGACCGGATCGTTGACCGAGGATCAGATTTTCGAGCGGCTCGACGGCGTGCTCGTCGGGCCGGAAGAGCAGGAAGGGGATCATCCGGATTGCAAGCACCGCAATACGGCCCTGATCGTGACGCTCACCTCCTCCGCCAAGGGGAAGGAGCTCCGCAAAGTCGTCGAAAAAATCAAGGAGATCGGTCGGGAATGCGGCGTCGAACCGCCGATTCCGCCGGACGATCGCTCTTTCGGCCAAAAAGCGGTCGATTACGTCAAACTGACGCTTTGGGAAATGGTGTTTAAGCGGACCCCGAGCACGGCTGGGGTGATTCTCGGCGGGCCGCCGATCGACAACGTCGCGATCGACTACGAGGGGGAGCGGACGCTGTACCGTCTCGCGGGCATCTGCGCGATGATCGGCCTGGGGATTTCCTGGGCCTGTTTGCGGAGTTTGCGATTGACGTTTATCGTTTTTTCGATCGCGATCGTTTCGGCCGGCATTTCCATGGCCCTGGTCTCCTTTTCCGGAGGGCATTGCGATGCGATCCTGCTCAGTATGCCGGCGCTCGTGTATGTGTTGACGATGTCCGGGGCGATTCATATCATCAACTATTATCACGACACGATTCGCGAGCACGGCTTGGAAGGGGCGGCCGAACGGGCGATCATCAATTCTTGGTATCCCTGTTCAATGGCCGTTTTGACGACGGCCTTCGGTCTCGGCTCGCTGTACATGAGTCATTTGATCCCGATCATCAAGTTCGGCGTGTACACCGCGATCGGAGTGTTGGCCGCGCTTGTGCTGTTGTTCCTCCTGCTCCCGGCGATGCTGCATTTCTTTCCTTCCCGGAAATTCGCCGAACAGTTCGGCGGGAAAGGGCTCGAATCGCAGAAAAACGACATTTTCCTCCGGTTTTGGCTCTGGTTCGGCGGGATCATCATTCGCAACAACAAGACCGTCGCCCTCGGTTGCATCGTCGCGATGATCGTCTGCGGCGTCGGACTGACCAAGATCAAGACCTCGGTCAAAATGATGCGGTTCTTCTCCGGCGATTCGGAAATCATCGCCCATTACACCTGGCTCGAAGGGCAGCTCGGCCCGCTCGTGCCTATGGAAGTCGTGATCCAATTCGACAACGCCGAATGTCATCTCAATACGCTCGAACGCATCACCTTCGTCGAGCAAGTTTCCCACCAAATCCGGGACAAGCTCCCCGAAGAGGTCGGCGGAGTGATGTCGGCGGCGACGGTCGCACCGAACCTGCATATCGACGGGCCTGCGGGCAGTTTGAGAAAACAGATGCCGTTCTATATCATGAACGGGCAGCTGGACCGCAACCGGGCGCAAATGAAGGATTACGTCACCATCGAGAAAATGTCGTTCGACCGGAACGCTTATTTGGGTAAAGAAAATGAATACCATCAATTTCTCGAACAATCGGGGATCACCGAACGCGAGGCGAAACTTTTGGTCGCGGCGGGCGTCCCGACACTCGATCTGTTGCTGTACAATTCCTCCGAGCTTACGATCCCGGGGCTGCCGGATGCGGAACTTGAGGCCGTGCGCAAAAAAGGAGACGATTGGCAACAGAAACACGGGCACGATCTTTGGCGGATCAGCATGAGGGTTTGGGCGCTCAAGCGGGCCGATATCGATTACGCCCAGTTTATCGACAGCGTCAAGGCGGTCGTCGAGCCGATGCTTCTCACGAAAGAAACCGACATCAAGGTCAAAACCCCGACGGCGATCACGGCGAAGTACACCGGGATGGTTCCGGTCGTTTACAAAACCCAACACGAGTTGCTCATCGGCTTGCAGGAAAGTCTTTTGATGTCGTTCGTGACGATCGCGGCGACGATGATGTTCGTGTTGAGAAGCTTTACGGCCGGTTTCCTCGCGATGTTGCCGAACGTTTTTCCGATCGTCATCGTTTTCGGTTTTATGGGAATCGCGGGTATCCTGGTCGATGTCGGTACGATGATGACCGCGAGCGTTGCGCTCGGGATCGCGGTTGACAATACGATTCACTTTTTGACCTGGTTCCGGGAAGGGATCGAACGGGGAATGAACGCGCGGGAAGCGGCAATGGACGGGTACGAACGTTGCGCGACGGCGATGAGCGAAACCTCGCTGATCGGCGGGCTCGGCCTTTCGGCGTTCGCGTTCAGCACGTTTACACCGACGCAAATGTTCGGGGTGATGATGCTGGCCTTGATGTTTACATCCCTGGCCGGAGACTTGATCTTTTTGCCGGCAATGTTGACCGGTCCGGCGGGACGGTTCTTTTTCAAGAAGCGGAAAAAGGATCCGTCGCTCCAAGACGTGCCGGTTGCGTCCGCGGAAGAGCCGGGGGGCACCAAGGCGGCCTTCGGCGCCCTGCCGCCGAATGTCGAAGGGGACAGGTATCTCGGGCATTGTCATTTGACCGAAAAACCCGCGCCCGGCGTGTAATACTAGCCCCAAGCGTCAGCGCGGGGTGATATTGGCAGCTTTGCGGTCAGCGGCTTAGCAGCTTGGAAGACCGGTTTCTAAGTTGCTAAGCTGCAACAACGGCGCTGGTCCGGCGATTACGAGTTTTTGTGGCGCTTGCCCGGGGATTGCGCTGCGCTTCATCCCCGGCTCTTTGGAGGAAAGATGTTTAACATGACGGAATCGTTGACACGACGTTCTTTTCTCGCGGCCGGGGCCGTCTCCGGGGCGATGCTCCCTTTCGCCGACGGATTTGCCGGAACGACTGCCAAGCCGTTCCCGACCTCCGCTCCGCCGGTCATTCATATGACCGATCTGTACCATCCTCACGGCGATCCGGACGATCATTTCGATCTGGCCTGCGTTTTTTCCCTCGCCTCTCAAGGGCTGATCGATTTGAAAGGGGTCTGCATCGACTACCCTCCTTCGCACCGCTCGGGCGACCCCGACGTGCTGGCCGTCGCGCAGCTGAACCGGATCTGCGGGCTGAACGTTCCGGTCGTCGTCGGCTCGTCCCGACCAATGGCCGACAGCAAGGACACGTTGCCCGATCTCCCGCTTCGCGAGACGGGGAGCATTCGCTGGATCATCGAAACGCTGCAAAAGAGCGACCGGCCCGTCGCGATCAGCGTCGTCGGTTCCGCGACCGATCTGGCCCTCGCCGCCCGAAGGGAGCCGGATTTGTTCCGAGAGAAGTGCGCCGGAGTCTATCTCGATGCCGGAGCGACGCACCAGAAAAAGCCCGAAGACCTCGAATTCAACGTCAAGCTCAACCCGGCGGCCTATGCCGCGATGTTCGATCTGCCCTGCCCGCTGTATTGGTTTCCCTGTTGGCACACGACCGAAGATTGGCAGACCGGTGAGTGGGGGACCTTTTATTGGATGCCGCATCGTCGGGTATTCGAGGGGGTCAAGACCGACGTGTGCGGGTATTTCTGGTACATGTTTTCCCAGGCGAAGGAGACTCTTTGGTTGCGGGCTATTTCGACCCCGCCGCCGGAAGCCGAATGGGCTAAAATTCTCGACGGCCGCCGCGCGATGTGGTCGAGTGCCGGTTTTTTGCTGATGTCCGACCTGAGCGTGACGAAGGCGGGGAAAATCGTGCCCCTCAAAGACGTCGGCGAGGATGCCCTGTTTCGAATGGAACCGGTCAAGGCCCGTTGCGAAGAGAACGGCCGGTTGCAATGGGAGTTGAGCGAGGAACCGACCGGCCGGTTCGTGTTTCACATTCTCGATGTCGCGAATTACCCCGCCGCAATGACCGAGGCGGTGCGTTCGCTGCTGCTGGCGTTTCCTGGGTAAGGGACCGTCTGAAAAGGGAATCTGCTGAACAATATCATTTCGTTATACGCTCTAAAAACGACCTGAACGATACGGAGGATTGTTACATGATGCGCATCAAATTCGTTTTCGTTTTTCTCTTGTGCCTTTGTATGCCCGCAACTGTCTTTTGCCAGACGAAGGTGAGATCAAAGGAATTTCTCTACGCCGCGGACAGTAAAGAGGAAATACTTGCCTGGGGAAAAAAACAAGATGTTTGGGGAAAACAAAAGGGCGGCTATTGTCAGGTTTTTGAGTACAATCATGGCGAGAACCATGCCATTGTATTATTGGAGGATGTAGGTTCCGGTTTTAGCCGTACCAATATTTACATTTACGGCAAATCAAAAGAGATGAAAGAGTGGCATTTCGTACTCTATCGCCCAACAGGTGTCGGAGTGAACGTACATCAAGAGAAGGACAAACTCATCTTCAAAATCAAGACGGAGAATGGTACGGTTTTGGATGATGTTATCTTGGAGCAGCCGTTCGACGCTCTTGGATCACTCCGGGAAAAAATCGATGAAAGAATACGTGCAAAGGAAGAAGCCGCTCCCAAACCTTGATCGTCGACGGTCCCGGGATTGCGCAGTTTGTGGTGCTTGTCCGGGAATTGCTCGTTTTTGTGGTGTTTGTCCGGGGATTGCGCTGCGCTTCATCCCCGGCCCTTTTAGTTTTTCGCCTTTCTCGCTTCGCGCTTGCGGTCGATTTCCTTGAGCAAAATTTTTCGCAACCGGATTTGCGACGGGGTCACCTCGACGAGTTCGTCCTCTTCGATAAACTCAAGCGCCTCCTCCAACGAAAAACGCCGGGCCGGTTTCAAAATCAGCGCCCGATCCGAACCGCTCGCCCGCATGTTCGTCAGCTTTTTTTCCTTCGTCGGGTTGACGTCCATATCCTCGCTCCGGGAATTCTCGCCGACGACCATTCCCTCATACACGACGTCCCCGGGTGCAACGAACGGCTCGCTCCGGGCCTGCAACGCGTCGATCGCGTAAGCATTCGCCCGTCCGGAGACCATCGAAACCAGCACGCCGCTCGCCCGGCCCGGAATGTCGACTTCCCTCGGCTTGTAACCCTCGAAACGGTGGTTGATCACCGCGTTACCCTGCGTCGCCGTCAGCAGCCGCGTCCGCAACCCGATCAGCCCGCGGGCCGGGATCGAAAACTTGATGATGTTGTATTCATTCCGGTTCGACATTTCCAGCAATTGGCCGCGTCGGGCGCCGACCAGTTCCATTACCGGGCCGGTTTGGGAATCGGGAATCTCGATCACCAACGTCTCAAACGGCTCTTCGATCACACCGTTATTGTCACGGAAAATCACTTCCGGCTTGCCGATCGAAAGTTCGTAACCTTCCCGCCGCATCGTTTCGATCAGCACGGAGAGGTGCAGGATGCCGCGGCCCGAGACGGCGAAATGCTCCGTCCCCTCGACCGGCTCAACCTTCAGGGCGACGTTCCGCTCCAGTTCCCGCAACAGCCGGTCGCGCAAATGCCGGCTTGTGACGTACGTCCCTTCTTTTCCTCCAAGCGGGGAATTGTTGATGCTGAACGTCATTTTCAAGGTCGGCTCATCGACGTGTATCCGCGGCAAGGCGACCGGGTGCTGCGGAGAGCAGATCGTGTCACCGATTTCGATTTGCGTGAGGCCGACGACCGCGACGATGTCGCCGGCATCGGCTTCGTGCACCTCGGTCCGGCCGAGGTTGTCGAAGGTGTAAAGCTGGGCGATTTTTCCGGGGACGATTTTATCGTCTTTCTGCATCAGGGCGACGTTCATTCCCTTGCGAATGCTGCCGGCCCGAACCTGGCCGATCGCGATCCGGCCGACGAATTCCGACCAGGCGATCGTCGTAACCAGCATTTGGACCGGATCGCCGATTTCGACGACCGGGGCCGGAATTTTTTCGAGGATCAGGTCCATCAGCGGGAGCATGTTCCCGTCCGTCGCCATCGGATCGAACGAGGCGAAGCCGTTTTTCGTGCTCGCGAAAAGGTAAGGAAAGTCGATCGTCTCGTCCGTCGCCCCCAATTGAATGAAGAGGTCGTACATTTCGCTCAAGACATCTTTCGGTCGGGCGTCCTTACGGTCGATCTTGTTGACGACGACGATCGGCTTGAGGCCGAGTTCGAGGGCTTTTCCGAGAACGAAGCGGGTTTGCGGCATCGGCCCTTCGGCGGCGTCGACCAGCACCAAACAGCCGTCGGCCATTCGCAGGACCCGTTCGACCTCCCCGCCGAAATCGGCGTGCCCGGGCGTGTCGATGATGTTGATTTTGACCCCTTTGTAAGGAATCGCGATGTTTTTCGCGAGGATCGTGATGCCGCGTTCGCGTTCGAGGTCGTTGGAATCGAGAATCTGCTCCCCGGAAAGCTGGGCGTCGCGAAATTGCCCGGACTGCCGGAGCATGCAGTCGACGAGCGTGGTCTTTCCGTGATCGACATGGGCGATAATCGCGATATTGCGGAGGTCGTTACGAGTTTGCGGCATCGAAATAATCGGTTGGACCCGGCGGGGGCGCTGGGAATGAACGAATTTTTTGGCTGTTCCATTCTATAGGGAAACCACTATTTCGTAAGGGGGTTTTCTCAGAGAACAAGAAGGCGGGGTGGGAGACGGCCATTTTCCGACTCCTCGTTGAACGACCCTTGTTTTGGGTTTCGATACGGTTTCAAAAAATTTGACATTCCGCACAAAAATTGCATGATGCTCACCCCTGAGCCGAAAAAATTCCTTTTGAAGCTGAAATTTCGGCCTTAAACCCGGTTTTAAGGCCGTTTTTTTGATTTTTTTCGTTTTTTTTCGGAGTTTTAGCGTTTCCCCTCTTGAAAAAGGCAAGAAAACATGGGAAAAGGTCAATAATTCCCGTCCGCGAGACGCTTTTGAAACAAACCGATTTTCTTGGGAAACGGTATTCGCAGAGCGATCGAACAGGCGGTCGGAATTCGTAATGCGTAGGCGTTCGTGTCCAAAGACAGCGGAAACGGTTCCTTGGAATTGCTCCGTTCCCTTCGATCACGGACGGATGTCCGCTGTTGTCTTTCCTCCGACGATCGGATGCGAAAGAATTACCCCCATTCAACATTTTGTGCAAGGAGGATTTTGTTTTATGAACAAGACCGCTGAAAAGAAACCGTTGACGAAAACGCAAATGATCGCGGAAATCGCGACGGCGACCGAACTGAGCAAGAAACAGGTCGGCGACGTTCTCGACGCCCTTTGTGAAGAGATTAAGAATAGCATGGGCAAAAAGGGCGCCGGTTCCTTTACCCTTCCGGGGCTCCTGAAGGTCGAGAAGAAACTCGTCAAGGCCCAACCGGCGAAGAAGAACGTCCCGAACCCGCTGCGGCCGGGCGAATTTATCAACCGCGAAGCGAAACCGGCCCATTTCCGCGTCAAGATCAAAGCCCTCAAAGGTTTGAAGGAAATGGTCTAGTTTTGACCCAAAGCCGGAAGCCGAATTCTCATTTGGCGAAAAAACGGAGAGTCGAAGTGTATACCGTAGCCGGTAGGGGCGGTAGGCTTCACCCTCCGTCAAACCGCGGCCTCGTTGCGCCGCTGCCATATTGAAGACGGAAATATTGCTCTCCGCGAAAAAATTGGACCGGAGCTTCGACTCAACCCGCGCGGTTTCGGGGCTTTCGTCGCTTCGCTCAGGAAGCCCCTTGGCTCAATTTTTGTGCGGAGCACAGTATTAAGCCGGCTTGAGTATAAAGCGTCGATCTGCAAGTGCAGGGTTTCGACACCCCGCTTGCGAGTCGACGCTTTACACTTTTTCATCCCCGGGGGGGGGGTGCTGATTTTTTAGTACGAAACAATTATAATCGAGCCAGTTTTCCTGAAGGTTGGGAATTTCGCAAAGAACCCGCCGGTTCGAAGTTGGAAAGCCCCTATCAAACAAAAATCATATGCCGCACGACCTGGCTCAAGGAAATCACGTGGTTGAAAATCAAGTTGTTTACGAGGATTTGATCAAAAGAATCAAAGGGACCAGTTTGTTGGCTTTGCCGCAAAGCGCCGCACGGGTTTTGGAGCTTTCCAAAAATCCCGCCAACGGACCGCCGGAGTACGCGATTCCGATCTCCGCCGATGTCGGCTTGACCTCGCAGATCCTGAAATTCGTCAATTCGTCCTTTTTCGGTTTTCGTTACAAGATCACGACCGTGCAAATGGCCCTCTCGCTCGTGCACGTTCGAACCATCAAGAATTTCGTTCTTTGGAACGCCGTATTCGCGCTTCTTCCCAATCCGAAATGCGGCCCTTTCGATTTGAAGGTTCTGTGTCAGGATTCGCTCCGTCGGGCGGGCTTCGCCAAGATATTCGGCGCTTATTTTCAAGAACTGGACGCCGAAAATCTTTTCGTCGCCGCCCTGCTCCAGGATATGGCGATCCCGATTCTCGCCCAATTCTGGCCCGAAGAATACAAGTCGATTTTGATCCGGCACCAGGAGGAAGGAATCAGCATCTCGGCCTTGGAGCAGGATATATTCGGTTGGAATCACGCCGACGCCGGAGCCTACCTCGTCCGGGAATGGGGATTCGGCGAGGAATTGGCCCAAAGCATCGCCGCCCATACGATTCGGGGAAAAACTTCCGAGACAATGAAAACCGAGGACGCGATTATCGCCCTTTCCTCGCAGCTCCCTTCGGTTATGGAACAGGATTGGAAAGCGGCGGATGTTTTCTTCGCCGATTTTCATAAGTTGCAGAGAAAGGGAATTCCGTCGCCCGGGGTTCTTTTCGCGACCCTAGACGAGGTTTTTTCCGATCTTTCGAATATTTCTCAAATGGGTCAACCGCCGATTTCCGTCGTCGAATTACATCGTCGCTACATCGCATCGGTGAGCGAATGATTGATCAGGCTGTAGGCTGTTGGGAATGGTTGGAACACGAGCCCTATAGCCTATAGCCTATAGCCTATAGCCTATAACATGAAAAGAGTCCCGAACGATTTGGATGAAGGTACGATCCGCCGGATCGATTGGCCGGAATTGTTGCCCTGCGTTTTATTGCCTCGTGCTTTTCGCGTCGCCCTCGGCTTTCGAATGCTTTGGCTTTGCACGCTCGGGGTTTTGCTTTCCTTGACGCTGGCCTATATGCTCAACGGCGTCTCGTCGATTTCAGCCAACGCCCGCCCGGCGGAAGAGGCTGCGGCGATTGAGCTCGACCCCGGCCCTGTTGTTAATCAAAACGGACGCGTGACCCCGGAGGACGAACAACGGATCGCTCCCAACCCCCTTTCCGAACTGGCCGGGCTCGGCGTCTCCCCGAACCGGTCGTTTCGCGTCGAATCGCTCCGCCCGCCGCGATTCGAGGAACTCGGGGGAATGATCCTTTCGCCCTGGAAAATGTTGAGCGATACGGTCGCCGGTCTCTTTCCTTTGAAAGGGACGTTTTTGGACAATGTTCTCGCTTTGATTTGGCTGATCGGTTCGCTCGGCCTCTGGGCCTGGATCGGCGGGGCGGCAACCCGAACGGCGGGGTTGCAATTGACGCTCAATCGGCATGAACCGTGGGGACAGGTGCAAGGATTCGTCAATCGACGTTGGAAATCGTACTGCAACGCGGTCGTCCTGCCGTTGCTCGGAATGTTTTTGTGCGGCCTCGTGATCGTCGCGGGCGGAACCTTGGCGAAGGTGATCCTGCTTGATTACTTAGTCGGGATTCTCTTTCCGCTTCTTCTTTTGGCCGGTCTCTGTTTCGCGATCCTCGGAATCGGTCTGCTGTTCGGTTGGCCGCTCCTTTTCGCGGCGATCAGCGTCGACGGTTCGGACGGATTCGATGCCGTGAGCCGTTGTTATTCCTACGTTTATCAAAGGCCGCTGCAATACTTGCTCTATGTTTTTCTCGCGGTTCTCCTCGGAATGTTCGGTTGGATTTTCGTCGGCTGGTTTGTCGATTTGTCGATCGCCCTGACCGTTTCGTGGGGCGGAATCCCATTTGTCGATTTTTCTTCGCTGGAGCGATCGGCTTCGGAGACGTTGCCCGGTATTCCACTTTCGCAACGGCTGATCCTATTTTGGTGCTGGTGTTTCCAACTGGCCAAGGTCGGTTTTCTTTTCGCCTATTTCTGGTCGAGCACGACGACGATCTATTTGCTTTTGCGACGGAGCGTCGACGGCACCCCGTTCGATGAGATTCGTATCTATCCGAACGCCCCCCCCCAGCGGCCGCTGCCGCCGATCAAGACCGACGCCAAAGGCGCTCCGGAATTGGAAAAATCCGAGGCGGAAGAAGCCTAAGGAACAGCCTGTAAAGAATAAGAAATGGCGGCGTCCCTACGGCTCCCGACGCTCTCGTCGGTGTCCAACTCTGCCGTCGGGACGTGCGCAATATCTGCTCGCACGTAGGTTCACGCATTGTGTTCATCCTTGTCCCGAGGTGGGACGCCGCTTTTCAGATTTCGCATGTTTTTCTGCGAAAGCGGCAAGAAAAGAAAAAAGGCGGGGCCTCCATCGTCAACCGAGCCCCGTGGTGTAGGCCGGGGAATTACACCCCGGCCCCAACCCCGAACCGGACATGCAACTTTCAAAGCATCCGGCTCTCCAGACGATTTTAAGCCTTTCGTCTCGACGAAGACGTCTTCAATTTGTGGCAGTTCAAACAGAGCGTTTGAACGTTCTCAAGAAAATGCGCCTCGCGAAAACTGGCGAATTCCTCCACGGGTTTGATGTGATCAAGTTGAGATGTCGACGCCTTCACCGGCCGTCCGCACCGACAGCAACGCCTGCCGTCACGTCGCAATGCCGCCCACTTCATGTCCATACTGCCCAGACGCGAACGTTCGTGAAACGAAAATTTCGCTTCCAACTCCTCGTCCGTCGTATAAATCGCAACGCCCGGTTCGTAAATCAAAGGCGAGTACACGTACTTGCAAAACGGCGTGTCCTTGAACGAGCGACTCCTGTTCTCGCGACTCACGCCGATGCGGCCCTTGATGTAATATCATTTCATGCAATGCCCCGTCGTCATGTCGTACTTCGAACAAATCGCCTTGACCAGCATCCAATGCACGTAGTAATCCAATCGGTATCCCACGCGACCGAAATCGTCGCGATCCTGAAATAGTTGGACCAACCACGGATCATGGCGTTTGCCCGCGAAAGACGACAGGCGATGCTGTCCTGCGAGGGGCAGAACCGAATCGATTCCTCCAAACGATGCTTGATATCCATCGTGGATTTGCGGCAGACCTTGATCTTCGCGATCCTCTTCCCACTTCGACCGATCCCCGATTCCAAGTGAAAACCGAGAAAGTCGAAACCGTCCCGAGCGTGAGTGATTTTCGTTTTCTCCAGCGACAACCGGAGCCCGCAACGGGTCTCCAGCAGTTCGCGGATCTCTTCCTTGAGCGATTCGGCGTAACGCTTATTCGCCCACGTAATGAGAACGACCCAATCGTCGGCATACCGGGCGAACCGAAGATTCGGCTCGCGTTTCCGGGACGCCCTCCGCCCCGAGAGCCCCAGTCGTGCTTTATCATGCAGGAACCAGTCCAGCTTGTTCAGCACGGCGTTGGCCAGAAGCGGCGATACGACACCGCCCTGCGGAACGCCTTTCGTCGTCGGATGGAACTTCCCGTCGATCTCGACACCCGATTTGAGAAAGAGGTCGATCAACGCCAGGAATTTGTTGTCCATCACCTTTTCACGCACGGCGTCGAGAATGGCCCGGTGGGAGATATCGCCGAAACACGCCTTCACACCGCCTTCGATAATCCACGTGAATCCTTTTTGGATCATTTGGGCGCAACGAAAAACGGCGTGATGCGTACTTCGATGGGGCCTAAACCCGTACGAATTGTCGTGGAACTCCACCTCGAATATCGGACTCCAGGGTCATACGAATGGCTTCCTGGACGATTTTTGTCGCGAAGGCAGGGAATACCAAGCGGGCGCATTTTGCCGTTGGCTTTCGGTATCTCCACACGCCGGAGCGGCCGGGGCCGGTAAGTTCCTTTCTTCAATTCCAGACGTAGTTTCTCGATTTCTTCGAGCGGGCCGCGTTCCATGAATTTCTGGCACGTGAGGCCGTCCACGCCGGAAGCCTTGCCTCTGGAACGTTCGAGAACCCTTGTCATCGCGGCGAGAAGCCAACCCGGTTGGTGCATCAGATCCATCAGACGACGGACCCGATTTTCATACGGGTTCGTCGGGAAGAGCGGTCGCCCCGCCTCCCGGTGTTCCCGATGCGTTTTCGATTGTTCCCAAAGCCTTCTTTGAACTTCGGCGACATCCATTTGGAACCATCCAAATTAACGTGACGTGTTCGTCGTTCAAACTCAAATCGTCCTGCCCCCCTTCGCCATGTGGACGGCTTTCCCGTCCTCGGACTACTACGAGGGCTCCGCCACCCGGCCGTCTCGTCGACGGGGATCGGCCCTGTTTGGCAGGGTTATCCATGCGGCCGTCGTCGATCGTTCGATTCCCGAACGATCATTAACCCGGCCAGGTTTCCCTGGTTCCCTTGCTGACACTCGAACGTTTTCATGTGGATTCCGCCTTGCTTGGCACACCCGACAGCGGTCCGCTGGTCCCTCAAGCATCGTGGACTAATTGGTCCGCCCTCCGACCGTGAGATGGAGATCGTCTCTTCGGGCCCTTTTCCGTTGGCGAGAGGATCGGGCCGCTTGAGTCGTCGCCTATCTACAGAGCGGCGTCCCACCTCGGGACAGGGATGAACACAATGCGCCAGCCCGTGTGCGAGCAGATATTGCGCACGTTTCGATGGCAGAGTTGGACACCGGCGGTGACGTCGGGAGCCGTAGGGACGCCGCCGTTTCTCATTTTTTCGAGTGACAATGCAACCAACCGTTGACTTTCTCAAAAAAATTCGCGATACTGTTTTCGTCGGGTTCGCGTGTTTTTTCGCGGCATTCAGCTCTTACCCCGCCTTTCGGAGATCATTTATGTCGGATATGGAAACACTTTACCAACAGCGACTCAAACGGTTTGTCACGGCGATGCGCAACGAAAAGCCGGACCGGGTCCCGATCCGCCCGTTCGTCGCCGAAACGACCGCCGTGTACGCCGGGTTTTCCTGTCAGGATGTCGTTCAGGATTACAATCTCGCCTTCGAGGCGATTCTCAAATGCGCCAAGGACTTCGACTGGGACGCGACCGTGCCGAACATGGTCTATGTTTGGACCGGCTTGATTCAAAGCACGGGCATCAAATACTACGCGATGCCGGGAGTCCAGATTTCCCCGAACACCGGCTTCCAGTACATCGAGCCGCCGGAATCCGAAGCGTTTATGCGGGAAGAGGATTACGACGCGTTGATCGAGGATCCGACCGGATTTCTGGCCAACACCTGGTTGCCCCGGGCGACGACGACGATCGTCCCGCCGGGCGGGCCGAACACGTTCGCCAATAACATCTCGCTCCTGTCCGGGGCGATGGCGATGAAAAATTATTTCAGCGCTTACGGCCCTCATATCGGCCGAATGCGGAGCGAAGCCGGCATGCCGTGTGCTCTCTCCGGCATCTTGAAGGCTCCGTTCGATATTATGGCCGACAAACTTCGCGGGTACCGGGCCTTGTGTATGGACATGTATTCGAAACCGGAAAAAGTGCTCGCCGCCTGCGAGTCGATGATGCACCATTTGCTGTACGTCGCCAAACGGACGGCCGATCCGGAGCGCAACCTGCCCGTTGGGCTGTGGATGCATCGCGGCTGCGTGCCGTTCCTTTCCCCGTCGCAGTTCGAGAAATTTTTCTGGCCGACGCTCAAGCATATCATTTGCGAACTTTGGAAAGACGGCATTCAAACGCTCTTTTACGCCGAAGGGGAATGGAACCCGAACCTGAAGTACATCGCCGAACTGCCGGAAAAGAGCATCGTGTATCACGTCGATCGCGGCGACATTTTCGAAGTGCATAAGGCGATCGGCCATAAATTCTGCCTCAGCGGCGGCATCCCGAACGATTTATTGGCCTTTGGGACGCCGCAAGAGGTCCGGGCGCACGTCAAAAAGGTGATCGAAGGGGTCGCAAAGGACGGCGGTTACATCGTCGATGCGAGCGCGATCATGCAGGACGATACGAAAATCGAAAATCTCCGGGCGATGACCGACGCCGCCCGGGAATATGGCGTATACTAAATAAATTAAGAATTAAAAATTATGAATTAAGAATTTTGAGAGGGTGAGCGAAATGGAAAAAGAATATGTGATGAACCTGAAGCGGCGGCCGGGGGTTTGTATTCCCTGGGAAGAGGCGAAGGAACGGTTCGGGGAAATCCAAGGGGACGAAGAGCAGATCAAGCGCGTTTGGGAAACCAACGATGCCGAAGCCTACGATTTTTACTGGCAGATTTTGCTTTCGTTCTGACCCTGAACGCTTTAAGTCAACGCAAAGAAGCCCATAGCATGGGTACGCAACCGGAGCTTCCGCTCCGTGTGTATTAACCCGCTCCCGTTGGTCGCTGATCTTCTTGAAAAGAATTCACGATCTTTGGAGTTAGTGGTGCTTCCGGTTTGGTATTTCCCTTATCCTTGGACCGCAGGCTTCCAGCCTGCAACTGAGGCAGCAGGCTGGAAGCCTGCGGTCCATGGGGAAAGATCACGCCAAAACACCATTAGCAACACAACGTCGAATTTTTGACCTCCTAAACCGATATCATGTCTTTCGATCGTCTCGATTTGTCCAGTGATCCGGGAATCTCTCCCAGCCGCGTTCCAGTTGCGCTCGGAGCGGGCTCCTGTCCGGCACCTCCCGCGAAAGAGGATGCCGTCGACCGGAAAAAATTCGTCGGCGTCAAGTTCAATTGCTGCGGGCTCTATGTCCGCGTCTATATCAATAAAGACGGAACCGCCTACGAAGGGCGGTGTCCGAAATGCACCAAGCCGGTTCGACTCAAAATCGGCGAAGGCGGAACCAGCAATCGCTTTTTCGAGGCATTTTGAAGGTAGAGGACAGATGTATAGAGGACAGGAGTTAAGCGTTTTGACGTTGTAAAACGGTTAAAAAAGCATTCTCAAAATTTGTTCTCCATTCTTCGTACCATGTCGAAAAAATCACTCTTTTTCCCTCCTGCCGAAGATGCCGAGCCAGAGGGGCTTTTGGCCTTGGGGGGTCGATTGGATCCGACCTGGTTGTTGGACGCTTACACGCACGGCATTTTCCCCTGGCCGTTTTGCGATGCCGAGGAAAAAAATTTGCCGCTCGGGTGGTGGTCGCCTGATCCCCGGGGTATCATTGAATTGGATTGCGTTCACGTTCCCCGGCGATTGGAGCGGACGATCCGGAGCGGGACGTTCGAAACGACCTTGAACCGTGATTTTCGCGGCGTGATGCTCGGCTGTGCGATGGCCTCGGGCCGCGAGGGTGAAACCTGGATCACCCCGGAGATGATCGAAGCCTACTCCGAACTGCATCGACTCGGCTTCGCCCACAGCGTCGAAGCCCGGCGCGACGGCCGGCTAGTCGGCGGAGTGTATGGCGTCGGGATCAACGGTTTATTCGCCGCAGAGTCGATGTTTTACTCCGAGCCGGATGCTTCGAAGGTCGCCTTGGTCCGACTGTTTCGGCATTTGGCCGACCGGGGATACCGGCTGCTCGATATTCAAATGATCACACCCCACACCGAGCGTTTCGGAGCGATCGAGATCCCGCGCAAAGAGTACCTCCGGCGGCTGGCGGCGGCGCTGTCGGTGCGGTGCTCCTTTGTCGGAAAGTGAGATCAAAATTTTTTGAATTTCGACTTTGCATTTGCCCGTTCAATCAACGCCAACCCTTGAAAAATCGATGCTGAATTTACGGATTTCGGGCGACGAACTCGCCGGCTGGTGCCGCCGGGTCGGAGTTTCAACCAACGCCGGGCTTGATTTGTTGCGGGTCGTCAAGCGGGAAAGCCAAAACCGGCCCCGCTCCCGCTGTTGGCGCGAGGTTGCCGAATCGGTCGAGCGAGGGGATTCCCTGCACGAAGCACTGTACCGGCATAAGGAACAATTGAACGAGCTGTTCCTGAGCATGGTCAAGGTCGGGGAAGACTCCGGGCATCTGGGAGAAATGCTGCTCGAACTCGCCGAGTATTACGAGCAAATGTCGAGCTTGCGGAAAACGTTTCTCCGCTCGATCATGATGCCGGTTTTCGAACTCTGCCTCGCGCTTGGGGTCGTCGGACTCGTGATCCTCATCCTCGGAATGCTGCCGGTCCCGGTCGACATTCTCGGGCTTGGGCTGATCGGGGTGAGCGGCTTTATCAAATACGTAACCTTCCTCGCGATGGTGTTCGGCTTCGGGTTCGTCCTGTTCTGGTACTTGAAAAATAACGCGCCTCATATGCGATTCGTCCAACATCTCATCGATCCGATTCCGAAAATCGGGCCGATTTTCCGGACGTTGGCGCTGACCCGGTTTACGCAAGCGCTTTTTCTGACGATGCGGACGGGAATGGAACTCAAGCGAGCCTTGACACTCTCCTTTGAAGCGGCCGCCTACGGGCCGATCACCGACAAGCTGCCGATCGTGTTGGACGAAATCGAAAGCGGCGGGACACTCTACGAAGCGTTTTACAATTGCCGGTTTTTCGAGGATACGATGATGATGTTCGTCCAATCGGGAGAAGAGTCCGGCGACCTGCCCGAGGCGATGCACCGGCTGTCCAAGGAATACCTCCAACAATGTGTCTTCCGCCTGAAAACACTGTCGATCATCGGGTTTTTTCTCGTTTTTTTCCTTGTCGCCGGAATTATCATTTTTTTCATTTTCAGCATTTTTTCGTTTTACCTCGGAGCGATCAACGACGCGGCCAATTTTTAAGGCCGAGAGCGTTTTTTCTGATCCTTACGCAAAAAAATTCAAACACGGCAAACAGCAGCCCGAAGCGTTAGCGCCGGGTTTGCCTCATGTTTCCGTACAGAATAACCGGGCGCTGACGCTTCCGGCTGCTGCCCTAATCCGAATTTTTTTGTAAAGATCAATATGCCCCGCGTAATCAAATCGATCTTTGCGAAGTTCAGCATTCAAAATCATTTCAAAGAACATGCCTTTTCGAATACTCCTTTTCCTCGCGATTGCCGCTTTATCAACCTCCCTTTCGGCGGCCGATTCGCCGCAAGCCGGATTTCAATATTCTCATAACAACATTTCGCTTGAGAAAAATTTGCCCGAATCGTTCGAGCCGGGCCGCCGCGACCCGACAACCGGAGAGATTAACGGAGCGGGCGGCAACGTCCGCTGGGCCGTTCGGCTCGGGCCGACGAATTACGCCGTCCCGGCCGTCGCTGGGGGAAAAGTGCTGATCGGCACAAGCAACTGCGAAGCCTACGATTCCGTTTTGGCGGGCGACCGCGGCGTGTTGCTCTGCTTCGACGAAAAAACCGGGGAATTCCTTTGGAAGCTCGCGCTTCCCAAATACACGGAAAAGCGGTTTTTCGACTTCCCGAACACCGGCATGGTCTCGCCGCCGACCGTGGTCGGCGACCGGGTTTATCTCGTTTCTAATCGCGGCGAGGTTCTCTGCCTCGACCTGAACGGGATGAGCGACGGCAACGACGGTCCGTTTCAAGACGAAGGAAAAATCATGACCGGCCCCGAACAGGAGCCGTATACGCCGACCGCGCAAGACGCCGATATTATTTGGTGTTTCGATATGCTCCAGGAACTGGGCGTTCGGCAACATGATGCGGCCAACTCTTCGATCGTCGCGCACGACGGGCTGCTTTATTTGAATTCGGGCAACGGGCTCAACGACACCTATACCGCCGTCGAAAATCCGGAGGCTCCGTCGCTGTTGGTGATCGACGCCGCAACCGGCCGACCGCTTGCCCAAGACGACCGTTGGGTCGGCAACGACGTCGTGCACGGGCAATGGTCCTCCCCCTCGATCGGAACGGTCGGCGAAAAAACCTACGTTTTTTTCGGAGGCGGCAATGCCCGGCTGTACGCGTTCGAAGCCCTCAACCGCGATGCGTTAAGAGCCGAAGTTGACAAGACCGGCAGCCTGTACCGCATTCCGGCGAAATGGTATTTCAACGGACAGCAAGGGGCGAGGGATGGGGAAGCGGTTCCTTTCCGCGTCGGCAAGGGGAGCCCGACGTTTACCTGCCAACCGGCTCCGGTTTTTTGTGACGGCAGGGTGTATGTTATTTTCGGCACCGAAGGTTGGGTCGGGGAAAAACCGAAAAAGAGCGAAGTCGTTTGCATCGACGTAACCGACGATCTTTCCGGCGACATCACCAAAACGGCGAAAATCTGGAGCACGGGCCTGATCGACGGCGGCGTGTTGACCGCCCCGACGGTTGCCGGGGGCTTGGCCTATTTCGCCGACCGTAAAGGAAACTGTTATTGTCGCGACGCCGCGAACGGGGAACTCTATTGGACGGAAAAGCTGCGAGGGGATATCTGGGCCAGTCCGCTGCTCGGCGACGGGAAAATTTATTTCGGCACGGACAAGCGAACGCTTTTCGTGTTGAAAACGGGCAAAACCGCCGAACAACTCGCCGAAATCACGCTGCCGGACAACCTGCTCGCCCCGCTCGCGGCGGCCAACTCGACACTGTTCGTCCCTTGCGGCAGTTTTTTGTACGCCGTCGAAAAAGAATAAGAAACTCTCAAAAGTACAAACCCAATTGAGCAGCGTGTTACGCGCGAAGTATCAACGCCGACCGCGCACTGCGTGTGCATAGAACGCGGCTTCGTTTAGCCTATTGCTTTTTTGTTCATTACCCCACGCCGAGCGGTGTCGCCGCCGGTTCGATCTCTGTCGATTCAACCGCGGCCGGATCGGAAAACGGCTCTTGAATCGCCGAGGACGCCGATTCTTCGTCGGTCGTCGCCGTTTCAGAAGCCGACAATGGGCTCTCGTCCGCTGCGGGCGAGGTCGTCGGTTCTGCTGCGGACGGTTCGGATGCGGTCGGTTTTTCAGGCAATTTGTGCTGGAGTTCGCGACCTGATAAGGCGAGTTCCGTTTCGATTTCAATGAACCATTTCCGGCTTTCTTCGATTTTCCGGAGATTCAAGAGAATCGGAATCCCTTCGGTCACCCGATTGGTATGCCGATACAGCGTCGCGAGCATCAAAAGGGCTTCGACATCGCGAGGGTTCTTTTTCAGGATTTCGCCGAGAAAACATTCCGTTTCAAACCAATTGCCTTGCAGATATTGGACGATCGCATCGCCGAAACGGTTTTGTTTCGCGTCGGCGGTTCGGACGATTTCCAGCTTTTTTTCAAGGAGAAAGGCGATTTGACCCAACCCGCACCAAACGACGAGCAAAATGAGACAGCCGACATTACGTTGTGTTACGGAAATGTATTCTGACCAAAAAAAATTGGCGATCAGAAATCCGTCCAGGCAAAAGGCGAACGCGAGGGCGATGATCAAGAACGACCATCGCCCTTTTCGGAAGAGGCCGTTCGTTCCCGGCCAGATTCGAAACATCACCCCAATCATTTTGCTTGCGGTCGGTTTGCCTGGTTAACACGGAAAAAGGTATCTCGCGTCAGCCGTTAAATCGTTGCCGGACCGGTTGTTCTTAGGACCTGTAACAAAACAACCTTTACAAACATTTTCTTTGTATGTTTTTTTTAACACGGAAAGACGGAAAAACACGGAATTTTACTTTTCCGTCTATTCCGTTATTCCGCGTATTCCGTAGTCAAAAAAAATGTTCGATTTTTTGTGCAATTGTAAAAGTTACTTTGATACGGTTCGCCTCATTACTGATCCCCGAAAACCTGCGTACTTTCCTCTTTAGTGACCGGAGCGCGTAATTCGTCGGACAGGAGGGAAACGCTGACCCGATGATCCCCGGACGCCAGGCACCGGGCCGTAAACTTGTAAGTCTTTTCCTGTTTCGGGTCGAGCAGATCGAGCGAATCGAATTGAATGACCCCGCCG
>JAVBQI010000199.1:0-2769 GCA_031549145.1 Thermoguttaceae bacterium
GGAGATCGAGGTCGGCGACAGCGTGCTGGCGGTGCGGGAGGACGACCCGACGCTGCCGCCGACGGCGCAGACGGTGACGCATGTTTTTCGGAACGACGAGGCCCCGACGTGGAAATTAAGCTTCGCAAGCGAGTCGGGCGAAGCGTTGGAAATCAAGGCGACCGGCAACCACCCGTTCTACGTGGAGGGCAAAGGCTGGGTCAACGCCGAGGACCTCGAACTCGGCGACGAATGCCTCTCGGCCGGCGGCGAGCTGATGCTGCTGTCAACTGGGAACGGAACTGCTTTTGCGTTTGCAGCCCCAAGACCGAGCACCTCGACGGCAAGGAAAGCCGGATCGTGCCGATTTTCCCGGAACTGGAAGCGTTGTTCTTCGATCCGGCCCCGGAGGGTCGGGAGCACGTTATCAACCGGTACCGCGATTCCCGGCAGAATTTGGGAACGACGTTTGCGAAGATTGCGAAGCGGGCGGGACTGCCGCCGATTCCGAGGCCGTTCGACAATATGCGAATGACGCGGAGCAACGAGGTTTACAATCATGGCGGAGCACACTGGGAAAGCAAATGGCTGGGGCACTCGGCCCGTGTCAGAGCGGACCATTATCTGATGCTGACCGACGAGGATTACAGGCGGGCGGCCCAATGGGAAACCTCGCCGACAACCTCGGGCACGGTCGAAAGCAGCTGCGGCCCCGGCCTCGGGAAAGCCCGATTGGAATACAGGGCTGGATGAGCCGATTTTCCCCACCAGCAGGGGGCGGAATCGGCTCGCACGGGGCCGCAACCGGCGTTCGGCAAGAAAAGAAAAAAGGGCTGCAAACCCTTGGTTGACAAGCCCTTGCGAGAAGATGCAGTTCCTTGCGGAACTCGCCAAAATCGCCCTAAGTGGCGGTTCAGGGACTCGAACCCCGGACACGCGGATTATGATTCCGCTGCTCTAACCAACTGAGCTAAACCGCCAAAATCGCCTTCGTTTTCTACATATCAACATCCAATGTTGAGCATTTGAAGTAGTATTAAACTAACCTTCCAGTCGGTTTTGTCAATGGGGGGAACGAGGGACAGCAAATTGCAACCAGAAAAAATTCAATCAAACCCGTTGAATTGAATCCCCTTAAGACACCGGCGTCTGCGCCGCTCGGCTAAACGATTTACATGTCGGTCGTATCACGCTTTGCGGCAGGTTTTGACGACCCCTTCGACATCGAGTCCGAGTTCGGCGAGCAGCTCTCCCCTTTCCCCGTGAGGGACATACACATCGGGAATGCCGAGCCGGTACAGACGGCGGGTGTCCAGGTTTCGGTCGGCGGCCGCCTCAAGGACGGCGCTGCCGAACCCGGCGGCGAGCATCCCCTCTTCGAGGGTGATGAGCGGCAATCCGGCGGCGAGCGGGGCGAGCAGCATTTCGGCGTCGAGCGGTTTGGCGAACCGGGCGTTGATCACGCCGAACTCCAATCGCGGCTCGCCCGCGAGCAATGCCGTTCTCGCCCGAACGGCCGTCTCCAACAGCCCGCCGTAAGCGGCGATCATCCCGTCGCGGCCGGGAAAAAGAATCTCCGCCCTGCCCAGCGCAATCGGCTGAAACTTGCGTTCGTACGATTCGGCGAGGCATTTCGGATAGCGGATCGCGGCCGGAGCGTTTTCGGACATCGCGAAACGGAGCATCGGCTCGACATCGTTCGAATCGCCTGGGGAAAGGAGCCGGAAATTTGGGAACGGCCGGCAATAAGCGATATCGAACACCCCGTGAGGCGTCGGCCCGTCCGGTCCGGCCAACCCGGCACGATCCAACAGGAAAACGACCGGCAGGTTTTGGAGCGAAATTTCCTGGAACAACTGGTCGTATCCCCGCTGCAAAAACGTGCTGTAAATGTCGACGATCGGTCGCATTCCGCTTTTGGCAAGCCCGGCGGCAAAGGCGACGGCATGAGACTCGCAAATGCCGACATCGAAAAATCGCTCCGGGAATGCTTCGCGGATCGGTTCGAGCATATTCCCTTGGCACATCGCCGCCGTAATCACGCATGCTTTTTCGTTCTCACGCATAATCCGGAAAACGGCTTCCCGGGCCCAATACGTGTACGAATTCGGCTCGTTCGGCTCGCAATCGCCGTCGGAAAGGAGAGGGTCGGAAATCAAGGCCTCGGAAACGGAAGCGACATTAACCGCGGTTTCCGATACCCTGGGCTCGTTTGCGTTTCCCTTTTCGTTTTCCAATCCCTGGTTCCCATTCTCCGATTTTCCGTTGTCGTAACCGTTTCCGTTGCCGTTCTTTTTGACTTGCGGGGAAGGGGCGTGATAGGTCGTCGGGTCTTGCTCGGCCGGCTGATACCCTCTCCCTTTTTCCGTAAAAACGTGAAGCAGCACCGGCTCCTCGTATTCCCGGACCAGTCGGAGAATGGTTTGCAGTTGTTCGATGTTGTGCCCGTCGACCGGACCGATGTACCGGAAGCCGAGTTCTTCGAAAAGCATCCCGCCGAGCAGCCCGGCTTTGATCGCGGATTTGAAATGACCGAGAAACGATTCCGTCGAATTCTTGAACAACGGCAGATTGCTGACGAAGCGGTGTATTTGTTGTTTGAGCCCGATATAACCCGGGGCCATTCTCAGCCGGTCCAGGTACATCGACATCCCGCCGACCCGGGGGCAGATCGACATTTTGTTGTCGTTGAGAATCACGGTCATGTTTTTTCTCAACCAGCCGATGTGATTCATCGATTCGAAAACGATCCCGGACGCGAACGCCCCGTCGCCGATCACGGCGATGCCG
>JAVBQI010000080.1:0-4014 GCA_031549145.1 Thermoguttaceae bacterium
AGCGGTGCCCCGGCAAAAACCGCTTCCTTACGGGCGCGGCTCTGAACGGAATCGTTCAAATTTAATCTGGAACTCAATACCTTACGAAATGTGCTCTCGCCAAGACTGATCGAGGTAATCGCTGTACCAGAAATCGCCGACCGGATCCCCCGATTTGATGAGCTTGAGCATCGTCGGGTAATCGCACCCGCGTTGGACATGGGCGAAACCATCCCCCATTTTTTCGAACACCCAAACGTCGCGCGGCGGCATCCAATCGGCGAAGTTTTGGTGTTGGGTCGTCAGCAAAACCTGGGATTCGCCCAAAATCGGAATCGACTTGTGCAATTCCTTCGAGAAGGAACGCAACTGCCGAATGTCCAATCCGTTTTCCGGTTCGTCGATCCCGATTAGCGAGGGGGGGGTCGGTTCTTCCAAAAGCATGAGATACAAAAGATATTTCAAAAACCCTTCGGACATTCCGGCGGCACTGATCGCCCCGGGCATGTCTTTCTGTTTGACCGCGAGGATGGGCCGGCCGGCTCGCCCTTTCTCGACGAGAAGAGATTCGATTCCCGGAAGTTTTTGGGCGAGATTTTCGAGAATCTTTGGAAAATCGTCCGCATACTCTTGTTGCATATATCGAATCAGCGGCATCAATCCCTCCCCACGTTGACCCGGCTGATGCGGGGGGAGCGGGGAAGCGTTGAAGGCGTTTTGATTCTCGGCCGCGGCCTTCGAGAGATAAACCCCTTCGAAAAATTTCTTGATCGCCCCGACGACCGGGTATTCCTTGTGGTCGCCGAGCGAGGCGATTCCCAAATGCCGCATATCGGTCCGTTCGACCCGGGACATGTCTTCGCCGATCTTGCCCGCGACCAACACGTGCCGGACGATCTTTTCGCCGTTCTGAAAAAAGAGGATCGGCATCGTAAACGATTCCAAATCCTCGGCCCGGTAGGCGAGCAGTTCCGTGTCGACGAACGGCCGGTCGTTCGCCCCGAGATCGATATTCAAAACGTAACTGAGGACGTGCGAGCCGGGGGTCAAGCGGAAATTGAAGCCGAAGGAGATCGGCCCCTTCGAGCCCTGGGAATAGATCGCATCGTACCCGCCGCGTTTGAGGCAGGCGTCCTCGACGCCGATGCGCATGCAATCGCCGATAAACGCAAAGGCGTCGAACACCGTGCTTTTGCCGGTCCCGTTTTTGCCGATCAACAATGTCAACGGCGAAAGCTCGTATTGACCGGACGAAGTGTCTTCATCGACGTAAACGAATTGCAAATAGCAGGAGCCGACCGCGACTTGGCGGAGAATCCGATAATTCTTGATCCAGAATCCTTCAAGCAGCGGCATGGTGGGAAATTAAGAATAAATTGTGCTGGTTCTCTTGTGTTGCCTTGTTTGTCGCAACAAGCTTGAAACCGCTGCAAGGCTGTAGGCTGTAGGGAATGGTTTGAAGTCGGGTCCTACAGCCTACGGTCTACAGCCTTACTCTCTCATCAAATTACGACGTTCATGCCGGGGATCGCGATCGGGTAATTGCCGTTGGCGTCCGGCAGGATTGGCGGGGTGCTGTCCCAACGCAGGTTTTCCATACCGCCGGGAAAGAGCTCGACATTCGAGTTGACGACCTGGTCCCAGGTTACGATCTGCCCGGAATTGATCGCCGCCCGGGAAAGGAGCGAGGCGAAGTTGGCGTCCGCCGCCCGATGCCCCTCGTTGTACGGTTTGTTGTTGAAAATCGCGTCGAAGAACAGATCATGCTCGACCTGGTACGGGTTCGGTTCCGGCTGCCCGAATTTCCAAACGAGATTCGCATCGGTCATCAACTGCGATTTGTAAATCTTCGAGTTCGCCCCGCCGAGGTTGTCCATAATCACGGCCGAGCCCTTCGTTCCGTGGGCAAAATCGCTGTACATGTTGAAGCAGTTGTTATTGTACCGGCCGTGCGAGCTTAAATGCGTTCCGTCCGCGAATGTAAATTCCGTGTAATACGAATCGTAGCCGGTGCCCGGAACGAAATCGGTCCGCCCGCCTTGCCCCATCGCGCTGACCGGCCAGGAACCTTTCGCCCAGCAGGCGATGTCGAAGTTGTGAATGCAGTAGTCGATAAAGATGTTCGCACCCGCCCAGTCGAAATAATGAAAATTGCGAATCTGGTAGGCCAATTCGTTCTCGACCTTACCGCGAACATGCCCCGCCCAGATCGGCCCGTGCATCCGGAAGCCGCGAAGGTGCAGCACATCGCCGATTTCGCCGTCGTGGATGCGGTTGATCACCTCTTCCCGGGCCTTGCAATGCCGCCACATCAAGCCGCAGGCGAGTTTGAGGTTCTTTTCGTCCGCCTTTTTGGCCGCCGCCTGAATCCGGCGGGTCCCGGGCGAGTCGACCGCGAACGGCTTTTCCATAAAAATGTGCAAGCCTTTTTCGACGGCGTAATCGACATGCATCGGTCGGAAACCGCAAGGCGAGGCGAGGATCACGACATCGCCGGGCCGGAGGCAGTCCATGGCTTTTTGGTGACAATCGAAACCGCTGAACGCCCGATCTTCCGGAACGTCGATTTTCTCTTTGCCGAGATGTTCGATCAGGGCGTTGCGGGAATTCTTGACCCGGTCTTCGAACACGTCCCCCATCGCGACGAGTTTGGTCGGCCCCGATTTGGTGTTGAGGGCTTCGAGGATCGCTCCGTTCCCGCGGCCGCCGCAACCGACCAGGGCGATTTGGACCGTTTCGTTCGAAGCGGCATGCACTCGGGGGGTGGAAAGGGAGGCGAGGGAAGCCCCTGCGACGGCGAGACCGGTCGTTTTCAAAAACGTGCGACGACTTTTCAAATGTTCGGACATGGGCGGGAGTTCCTTTTTTCGGCGTTGGAGGAAGAAAATTTGAGCGACAACCGGGATTGAGTGTTACTCTAACACACACGACCGGCGTTTTCAACGCCGTCAAGCGTTGAAACATGGGAAATGCAACTTCGAAATTCTAAAACTAGCCCCAAGCGTCAGCGCGGGGTGATAAAAATTGTGCGTAAAAATATCTCCCCGCGCGGACGCTGGGGGCTAGTAATGTCAAGCCCTTATTTCTCGAAATACGGCTCGCGGACCTGGGCCGGCTTCGCGTCGGTGTCCGGAATCTCGCGGACCCAGATGTTGCGGAATTTCGTGAAATTGCCGTGATCCTGGAGCCGGATCGGGCCGACCTCCGGATGCACTTCGTAATAAGGGGCCGTGTGCCAAAACGTCGTCCCTTCGATTTCGTGGTGATTGACGACGAGCACGCCGTTTTGGAAAACGGTGATGTAACCGGGCCGGACGACCTCGACGACCTTGCCGTCTTCGATCTTCAGTTCCGGTCGATTGAAAACGATGTCGTAAGACTGCCATTCTCCCGGCTTGCGGCAGACGTTGACGAGCGGCGGTCGCTGTTTGTAAATGCCGCCGCATTGACCATCGTAATAGGTTTCATTGTCGTAGGAATCGAGAATCTGGACCTCGTACGTGTCGATAAAAAAGACGCCGCTGTTCCCCCGCCCTTGCCCGCTTCCCGAAACTTCGGTCGGCGTCGCGAATTCGAGGTGCAGTTGGCAGGAACCGAAATTTCGCTTCGTCCGGATGTCGCCGGTTTTCGGCACGACGGTCATTTCCCCGTTCGCGACGGTCCAAGGGCCGCCGTTCCAAGCCGACATGTCTTTGCCGTCGAAAAGGACGACCGCATCGGACGGCGGGTCCCCCGGCTTCGCTCCGGGGGTGACGATCGGCGGCTTGGTCCAGCCGATGCCGCTGCGCCAATCTTCGGCCAACAGCAGCGCGGTCATTGCAAACGAAATAACTAAACCGAAAACGACAAAACGCTTCATACGAGGATTCTCCTGAAAAGGTGGTGATTTTTGGGATTTTGAAAATTTTTAAACGATTCGTTCAGAGCCGCGGGCCGAAAGGAACCGCACCCCCCCCCCAAAAAACAAAAATAAAGGGGCGGGGAGGGAGAATATTTTTTTTTTTTAGTTAAAAAAAAAAAGAAAAACAAAAAAAA
>JAVBQI010000042.1:0-7267 GCA_031549145.1 Thermoguttaceae bacterium
CGAACCGCTTGGATCATGCGACGGCGATCCTCGGGCGAAAGTCGGTTGTTTTGGGTTTTTATTCATATTCATCAAGGAAAAAGCTCGCTTACAAAACCGCTATTTTAACCCGCTGTCCTACCAGTCGCTGAGACTTGGCCGGTCATTGGTAAAAAGCGAATCGACGGCTCGCAAATTCGTGCTGGGATTTTGCTGGAAAAACCAACAACGATTTTGTCCCTTTTGCCGGCATCGAAAATGCTGGAAATTGGCGGACGGCCGACGTCGTTGTCAACGTTGTTTGAAAAACTATCGCGACCTGACCGGACGTTGGTGGAATCAATTAAACATCCCAATCGACGACTGGCTTCGAATTATCAAATTGTTCGAGTTGGAACTTTCAGCGAAAAAAATCGCCGGACAAACGGGTTTGGCATACAATACGGTTCATAAGGCGATGATGATTTTGCGTCATGCCATTCTTGTTCATGCCGAGGATGGCGAACAACTGATGGCATCGAAGGAATTTGAATTGGACGAATCGTATTTCGGCGGCAGGCGAAAAGGTAAGCGAGGTCGCGGTGCGGCGGGCAAGGTTCCGGTGTTCGGTATTTTATCCCGGAAAAACAAGGTTTTTGTCGAGGTGGTTCCCAACGTAACAAGTCAAACGCTTCTTTCCTTGACGGTGAAAAAGGTTCGGCGGGGAAGCATCGTTTACACGGACAAGTACAAAGGCTATGATGCGTTGATGTGCTGCGGCTATAAGCATTTGTCCGTGGATCATTCGTCGCGTTTTTGTCAAGGCAAGGTTCATATCAACGGACTGGAGGGTTTTGGAGTTGGGCGAAGGAGCGGTTGTTCAAGCATCACGGTATTTCGCCGAAATGGTTTCCCTTGTACTTGAAAGAATTGGAATTTCGCTACAATCATCGCAAGGACGACCTCTTCCTCCTCCTGGTGAAAATGATGTCCAATTTCGTGCCCGCCAAAGAACATGACAACGACAATACTTGATCATTTTCAGTCCAAATCTTAAGCAATTACCTAGATTTTTTCCGTCGTGATAAATCGGCGTCGTAATGTTCTCATCGAGTCGCGCCGGATGCCAAACGTGAAATTGCAGTTTGCCCGTCGAACGGTTGACGGCGAACAGCCCCTTGGCGTCCATTGCGGCGGTCAACGGGATGTTTTCGTACTCGAACAGGATCGGCGAGCCGTAACCGGCGACGTTGCCGGTACTTTCGCCGAGCCAAAGCGTTTCGCCGGTTTCCGCGTCGAGGCAGAAAACCGTCGAGCCGTCATCGAGATTTCCCGTGATACAAACACGGTTTCCCGAAACGGTCGGCGAAGAGTAGCCCGCTTCCGGTGCATAGCCGATCGTCGCCGTCCAAAGAATCGCGAGCATGATCGTCGGTTTTATCATTTTCTTTTTCCCTTTCAAAGAGTCGGGAACGAAGCATACTCACGTAGTCCCCGGACAACGTTGTCAACGATTACGTATTACGCTTACTATGTCCTGCGTTACATCCATGGCTCATTTTTCATTGATTTTACCTCATCACGAGTCTATAATTAACCCATGTCGAGCATCCCTTTGAAGGTGAAAATTTGTTTGCGTAAAACATCTGGTGTTCCCAGGTTTCCAAAAAACTGATGAGGTTCCTTCCGAATGGGGCGCGTTGTTTTCGACAAACCGCTTCATTTGGAAGGAGCCGACATGAGTGTCTGCGATCAAATCCTCGATCGCTTCGAACAGAAATCCCACTTTGCCGTCTCCGACAGCGATCAACGGTGATAGCCAACCCCCCGCTTCCACGCCGCTCGCCCCTGTAGGTGTATTTGAGAGTCGTGTGACCAGAGCGGGCACTCCGTTATCGGGACGGAAAGCGGGTGATCGGAGTCAAACTGTGAATCGAGCCGAGCCTGGAGGAGTTAGAACTGGAATTTTTCGGCGGCGGAGAGATTTTAGGTTTCGTGACGTCGGAAAAATGCAATGATTTTGGACGAAACGCACTGATTTTGAAAAAAGCATTGCAAATTCAACCCCGTGAAAAGGTGTAGGTTTTCTTGATTTTCAAGGGTTGTCGGCTTTTTTCCGGGCCGACTACATGCCCATTCTGAGCAGTCGCGCACCCCCTTTTGAGCGCACCCACAGGACAAGAGGTGCACGTAATAAAGGATTGGAGAATCGCACAAACACGACAAGTTCGGTAATGCCTTGATCAGAAAATTTGCGTACTGACATTTTCAAGCAAAATATTTTCAAAACTTGACCTGTAACAGTTTTAACGGTATTATGAGGGCGCTGAGTGAGAATCGGTTATCGTCTCATTTCGACTGCTTTATTCATTGAAAAATTGCCAGTTTCTCGAAATTTTTTCGTAGCGAAGGAAAAAATTATGAAACACATTCCTGTGGTTTTTAGCTTAATTTGTCTCACGGATATCGGATTCTTTCGGATGACTCCGCGTTTGACTGGAACGTTTTCGGTTGTTTTTTCATTGCTACTGATCAGCTCGTTCGCTTTTTCTCAAGAGGCGGATGATTTGGAAACGGATCCGCTTCAGATCGAAATTGCCGACTGGAAAACTCCCGACCAAAACGGATACACCCATCTGTTCCTTTTCGAAACCGCGGGAGGTTTCGTCCCGAAATCCCCCAAGGAATTTTCGGAAAGATTTCGTGCAATCCTCAAAGAGAGTGGGGATGAAAATATCGTTGTCGGCAGTTTCAAGGCGGGTAAAGGAAAAGACGGGCAAATCATCGGCCGGGCTTGTACCAGCACTCCGGAAGATTTAAAGGAAGCGCTTGCCCTGAGCCCGGATGTCGAGTTGACCCGGATCATCGCCTTGACCCCCGAGGTTTACGAGAAGCATACTGGTGGTACCAGTAAAAAATCGACAAAGAAAAACGACTCGTTGCCAAGGTTTATCCGGGATAACACGGTTTCGGCGGAAGAAAGACTCAAGCAAATCGGGTACCTTAGTTATCGGTATCTCGTCATTTTCGAACCTGATGGCAAATTTCGTCCCCAAACGACGCAAGATCTAATAAGAAAGTTCTTTGATCTCTTTTCTACAGCAAATGTTTCGGTTGGGGCAGGGTGCCTCAACGCTTATGATACCTCGTCTGGATGGTCCTATGTGCAGGATGCCAAAGCTGCCGTTCAGGTATTAATCTCAAGCCCGGAATTGAAGCCTACTAAGGTTTATTTTCTGACTCCAAGGATCATCCGAAGGTATCCCTGCAGACCTGGAGAGGTTGAGAAAATCATTTGGAAGACGCCTGATAAGGATGGGTTCACGCATCTCATTGATTTCGCGCCGACAGGCAAATTTCAACCCAAGACGGAACAGGAATTTCAAGAAAAGTGCGATGAGGTTCTTCCAGGAAATGTCTCATACGGTTACCTTCGTGTTGAAAAGGATAAGAACTCCAAGTTCGTCGGGCGAATTTGCACCGCAAGTCCCGAAGAACTGAAAGCGGCGATTGATTCGTCTTCGGACTTGAAAGTGATCAAAACGACCCCTTTAACTGAGGTTTTGTTTTGCAAACACGTCCGTATCCCCACGATCGTTAAAATGATTCCTGAAAACGGGGAAGCCTTTCTCATCGCTGCAAAAATCAAACAATTGAGCATCACGTTCGACCAGGATATGGATACGAAATCAACCGGCTGGGGGAAAGGTGGGGAATACGCTCCCGAGATCGTCGGAGAAGCCAAATGGACGAATAAAAGAACCTGCCTTCTGCCGGTCAAGCTCGAACCGGGAAGGACCTACCTCCTTGAAATCAACTCGTCCGAAGACTCGGAATTCCTTAGCGAAGAAGGATTGCCGCTCCCCCCCTCGGACTTGATTTTCGAAACGGCATCAGATGAGAAACCGGAGGGAAAAGGATAGGGTACGGCTCGTTCCCGTCGTTATACCGTATGCGGTATTGCGGTAAACCTTCGGCCTCATTTAGTCCGCAGCCTCGTTGGGTTGCAATTTATTGTATGCCAAGCACTTACCGATTCGGACTCGAAAAAATGGAAAAGGAGAAAAATCGAATTTTTTGACTTCACAAAGTATATACATTCTTTTAGCGAATGTGTTATTGTGGTACGCCTTGTCTTGCCGGGAAAACGATTTGGCTTCCCCTTGCCTCGGGCCTGGAGATAAGGAAACAAGGAAAGCCGGCCAACTTTTCTGTGCGGAACGCCTTCATTTAAACTCAAACTGCAAACGAACGATTGGTTTTGCCACGGAAACACGGAATATCGCGGAAAAAATGTGATTTTTGAAAAAAGTAAGAAATCTTTCTTCGTTTTTTCTTCTTTTTGCCTCCGTGTTTTTCCGTGCTTCCGTAGCCAAAAAAGACTTTCTTTTACACTTTGAGTTTTAAATTTTCGCGACAATATCAATATTTTTGCTTTTTCGAGGCTTACGTTCTTTTCGTAAAGTAAAGTTCAAAATGACAGGAAAAACGGCTCCCGTAAGAAGCGTTTTCTTGCGATTCTCGCATTTGAAATTGGCGTCATAACCTCAGCAAATCAAAACCATCCTCAATGCTTGCTCCCTGGATTACATTCCGACCGGAAATCAAGGTCCTCGATTGCACGATCCGCGACGGCGGCCTGGTTAATCATCACAAGTTCTCCGATGATTTTGTGCGGGCCGTCTACCAAACCTGCGTCAACGCCGGGGTCGATTATATGGAACTCGGTTACAAAAACGCGGAGTCGCTTTTTTCCCGGGAGAAAAACGGCGATTGGCGGTTCTGCAAGGAAGATGACATTCGCCGGATCGTCGGGGACAACCCGAGCGATTTGAAACTTTGCGCGATGATCGACGCCGGAAAAACCGATTGGAAAAACGACGTCCAACCGAAAAGCCAAAGCGTCTTGGACGTCATTCGGGTCGCCTTTTACGTGCATCAGGTTTCCGAGGCCGTCGAAATGATTCAAGACGCTCACGAAAAAGGGTACGAAGTCTGGGCCAATCTCATGGCCGCTTCGACGGCCAAGGAGATGGAAATCGACCTTTCCCTTGAAATTCTCGCTCAAACCGCGGCAAGCGTTCTCGTTGTCGTCGACAGTTTCGGTTCAATGTATGCCGAGCAGATCGAATACCTGGTCAAAAAATATCTCCGCTACGGCAAGGAATCAGGCAAGGAAGTCGGCATACACGCCCACAACAACCAGCAGCTGGCCTTCGCGAACTCGATCGAAGCGATCATACACGGGGCGAACCGGATCGACGCTTCGATCGGCGGACTCGGCCGCGGAGCCGGCAACTGCCCTATGGAGCTGCTCCTCGGTTTTCTGAGAAACCCCAAATTCAAATTGCGGCCGGTGTATCAAGCCTTGGAAAAAAACCTCCTGCCGTTGAAGAATCATATCGAATGGGGACCGTATCCGGAATATATCATTACCGGTCAATACAACCAACATCCCCGAGAAGCGATCGAAGCGCGGGAAAATGAGGAGACCCGCGATCGGTACATCGAATTCTTCGACAGGATCGTGACCGATGCTTGAGGCGACGAATTGCGGGAGCGAACGATTTCAGCCGCTTGTTTTTTCGAAAAAGCCTCGGAACTGTCATTTCGAGCGGAGCGAGAAATCTCACCCTCGCCGGAAGACTCGGAATTCCCGGCCCTTTCGCGAGGGCGAGATTTCTCCTTGCGCGTTGCTCCAGTCGAAATGACGAAAACCACCATTCGACGGGAGCGGCACCTTTTTTCCTTAATCACAAAAATTTTTATGAAAAAAATACGCGTTGCAATTTATGGGGCGGGCGGCCGGATGGGACAACGGCTCATCGCCTTGGGAACGGCGGATAAGGCGTTGGAAATCGCCGCTGCCGTCGATTCGCCCGAACACCCCCGGATCGGCGAGGATGCCGGAGAAATCGCCGGGATTAAAAAACTCGGCATTGTTCTCACCGCCGAACTCGACCGTGAGGTCGATGCGATCATCGATTTCTCATCGCCACGGAGTTTGGACGAACTGCTGAAGTACTGCGTCGATCAAAAGACACCGCTGGTTTATGCGACGACGGGCTTGTCCGCCGAACAGGAATCACAATTGCGGGAAGCGGCGAAATCAATCCCGCTGCTTTGGTCGCCGAGCATGAGCATGACCGTGATTTTGGCGATGCAGCTGGCCCGATCGGCGGGACGGATATTGAAAGACAAGGATGCCGATGTCGAAATCATCGAACATCATCATCGGTTCAAGGCGGATGCCCCGAGCGGAACGGCGTTGAAATTCGGGCAGTTGATCACCAAGGAGATGGGGCAGAGCCGGTCGGTATTTGGCCGTGAGGGAAAATGCGGGGCCCGAAAGCATGATGAAATCGGATATCACGCCGTCCGGACGGGTGACAATCCGGGGCAACACACGATTTTATTCGGCTTGTTGGGCGAAACGCTTGAAATCACGGTCAAGGCTTCGAACCGCGACTGTTACGCTTTGGGCGCGTTGGAGGCCGCCAAATTTTTGGTCGGCAAGTCGGCGGGGCTGTATGACATGAACGATGTGCTTGGAATCCGAACTTAGCGCATCGTCAACCGGTTTTGCGTCCCCCCCCCGTTTAGCCGAGCCGCGTAGACGCCGGCGTCCTAACCGTTACCGATCTTCAGAAAAAATCCAATGTGGCAGCAGCCGGAAGCGTCAGCGCCTGGTTTTCAAAAACGGAGAAGCGAGGTCCGCCCGGCGTTGATGTTTTGGGTTGCTGTTTGCGGCGTTCGGTTTTTGCGAGAAGATCGGTAACATCCGAATTGGCGTGAACGGCTGACATTGCCGTCTTTCCAACCGTGTTTTCGGTGGTACAATTCAGGGCGAGACGTCGTTGAAAATCACACAGAAACCACGCGAGGAATACGCGGCCAAGAAACACTGAAAACTTAGCGCTCGTAGCTCAATGGATAGAGCAACGGATTTCTAATCCGTAGGTTACAGGTTCGAGTCCTGTCGGGCGTGTTTAATACAACCCATTAGACTCCAGTGTGTTACAACACGGAAGCGAACGGGTTTTTGTTTTTCTTGTGAGGCGAAAATTTCCGTAATTACGGAAAAAATTCCCCCGACCTCTTTCTTTTCGTTCGCGTTTCCGTTTCAATACAACCTTGAACACTGGATAATGACATGCGAACCTATGGTAAAAAAGCGAAACGGCTCCCCTCCCTGCAACACCACCAGGCCAGCGGCCGCGGCGTCGTGCGGATCAACGGCAAAGACTACTATTGCGGCGAGTACGGCACCCCCCAGTGCCAGAAGGAATACAACCGGATCGTCGCCGAA
>JAVBQI010000007.1:0-12001 GCA_031549145.1 Thermoguttaceae bacterium
AACCGCTTCCTTACGGGCGCGGCTCTGATTTGATTTTTATCTGTAGATCATTCTGAGTTCCAGATTAAAAATAATCTGACTTTCCGTCATCCCCGCGCAGGCGGGGATCCAGAGATTACGGTTTCCCTCTGGCCCCCCCGCCTGCGCGGGGGTGACAACATCATTCCAAAATGAGAGTCAAATTCTATCTGGAACTCAGTAAATAACGTGAACGTCTCGAACTATAACGAATCAATGTCTTGAAAACAAGGAGGGGGATTTTCGTCGAAATCCCAGCTCGGGCGAATTTCAGCGACGATTGTCAACGGAAAAAAGATTCCTTATAATGAGCCCGTCGTTGCCGATCTTTAGACAAATAACGAAACGCCTTAAACCACAACCGAAAAAAACATGACAATGATCATTCGACTGATGGAGAACAAGGACTGGGACGAGGTCGCCCGGCTGATACACGCTTCGCTGAACGTCTGGTACCAAAAAAATCGCGGCTTCGCCCTCGTCGGCGGCCCTTGGGAAACAATGCGGGTTTTCCCGCGGGTGTACGAAGCGCTCGACCCGAACTGCTGCGTTCTCGCCGTCGATTCGGATTCGAACCGAATCGCGGGATCGTGCTTTTTTCACCCTCGGCCGAGTCATATTTCTCTCGGGATCATGAACGTGCATCCCGATTTTTTCGGAAAAAAAGCGGCCCAACCGATGCTCAAGTACATCATCGATCTTGCGGAAAAGGAAAACAAGCCGCTCCGGCTCGTTTCCAATGCGATGAACCTCGATTCGTTTTCGATTTACAACAAGGCGGGGTTCGTGCCAACCTGCCTTTTCCAGGAAATGGTGCTCTCCGTCCCCGAAACTGGCGTGCCGGTCGATTGCCCGGCCGGTTGCACGATTCGTGACGCGAGGCTCGCCGATGTGCCCGAAATGGTCGCTCTTGAGAAAGAACTTTATTCCCTCGACCGGGAAAAGGATTTTCGCTTTTTTATTGAAAACAAGGAAGGGATTTGGCATTCGAGCGTCCTGCTCGGGGCATCGGGAAAAATCGAAGGGTTTCTCAACTCGATCAACGATCCGGGCAGCAACATGCTCGGGCCCGGCATCGCCCGGACCGAAGCCCAGGCGGCGGCATTGCTTTGCACGGAACTGAACCAACACAAAGGCCGAACGCCGGCTTGGATCGTTCCCTCGCATTGCAAGGAGGTCTTGCGGACGCTGTATGCTCTCGGGGCGAAGAATTTCGAGATCAACGTCTCCCAGGTTCGCGGCTCCTGGACGCCGGCGAAAGGGGTCGTGATGCCAACGTTTATGCCGGAAACCAGCTGAACCGTTCAACGATTTTTTAAAAATGGAAATGAACATTGAAAAACTGGCCGGAGAGATCGCACGGTTCGCGGGGCTACTCGGCTGGAACCACATTCAACGGGAAGAGCATGTCCCGGAAAACGGCGAGCCGATTGACTGGTTTTCGGAAGGAGACCTGGACGGGCTGTATTTTCAGTTCAACATCCATTCTTTTCCGCATTGTGCCGTTTACGACATGCCGCACGGCCTTTTTACCGGCTGGCAGCGGGTCGATCTTTCGCGGCCCGAAGAAGAGGCGAAGCGGCTCGAACATGTTTTCGCCAAAGATAACTTCTCACCCGAAAATCTGGAAGGGTTTTTGAAGCGATACCCGCAATTTTCCGGCTTTTCCTGGAAAGACGGCGGCGGCATCGAAAAAGCCGGTTCCGATGAGAACCACATGTCCTGGTTCCCCGCCCTGCCTTTGAAGCGCGACGCTGCGGACGGTTGACGCGGAGTTGACACAAGCGCCTACGAGCCGGGACCTGCGGTCCCGGTTTCGTTCACAGCGAGAAAAGCTGATGATTCATAGGTACTATGGGCTCGGCTTCTCCTCCGAAGTGCCGATCGTCGCGAGCTTCCACAGCTGTTCGGGAGTAGTCGTCGAAGGATCAAGATATCGAACCGATCCGTCGACGAAGGCCGCAACGGCGTTGCTGTTATGCGGAGCACCGACGCCCTGTTTATCCTTACTCGGTGCCACTCGCGGGCTAATCCCATCGCGGAGCGATTCAAGGGGTATGTCATACGGAGCGGTCCAAGGAACCGGGATCCGCGATTCGGTGATCAACAACGTCCCCGAAGCTCCCTGCGGGGTGCTCGCGATAAAATCCATGCCAACGCTTTCCGAGCCGTTGGAAACCGCGTCCGGCCCGACGATCATCGCATAGGTCGTTTCCCCTTTTTCACGGCTGAGGTTCGATGCGGGACATTGAAAATAACTCGGGCAATGTTCGAGAAACTGCAGATTATGTGGGGAATCCCACGGCTCGTCAAGATGAAACTCCCTGTACATATTTCCTTCTTCGATGAAGGGCAAAATCAAAACCCGCCAACTGTAAAGCGGTTTTCCTTCCGAGTCGACGACGTAAGCCGGCGGGAATTTCTTTTTGGCGGCCTCGTAATTCTGCAAGGCCATAGCGATATTCTTCTGGTTGTTGACGCAATAGATTCGAGGACTATGCCCTCCTCGCGGCACCATGAATACCGGCAACGACCAAACAACCAGCACGATCAGCAACAGACATCCGCAACCCATGGTTTGAAGCCGTTCCCAAGACCAACGTTTCGAATTGTCGTTCGAGGGTTCCTGATTTTCCGACGACATGATTTTGGCTCCCTTGCACGGTGTTAATTTTCTTCCGGCGAAAGTTTACCACGATAACTTACGAACCGTGTACAAGGTCCGCAAGTTGCGCTGCGCTACACATGCGGCTCTTTAAGAACAGCCCATGCTTTTGCCGCAGTTGTAGCAGAGGTAGCAGTTGCCGGCCCGGACGCAGATTGCTCCGCACGCATCGCAGGCCGGGGCGTCCGATTGGAACGTCGCGAACAAATCGCTCGAATTGGCCGTTTCGCCGTGCGCGTTGGTTTCCGTCGTTGAAACAACCGTGCTGTCGATCACCGAAAAACTCACCGTCTGCGGCTTCTCGATCACGGCCGCCGGGGCTGCCGGGGCAATCGGAGCCTGAGCCTGCTTCGCGGAAATTTCGCGTTCCGGCTCCTTCGCCGTTCGGGCCTCCTTTTCCGACGGTTCGGCTTTCTTTTCCGTAGCGGCGGCGGTCGCGGCAACCGGTGCCGGTTCCGCTTTGTGCCCTTCGCCGTGAGCGTGATGAGAATGCCGCTGCCCCAATTCCGGCAGGAAGGTTTGACCCAACCAACGGAAAATGTAATCGACCACGCTCTTGGCGATCGGGATTTCCGGGTTCTTCGTGTAACCTTGCGGCTCGAACCGGGTATGCGAGAACTTTTCGACATACACCTTGAGCGGCACGCCGTATTGCAGGCTCATCGAAAGAGCCGTGCCGAAGCAGTCCATCAGCCCGCCGATCGTGCTCCCTTCCTTGGCCATTGTAATGAAAAGTTCTCCGGGCCGACCGTCCGGGTACAGTCCGACGGTGATGTAACCTTCGTGCCCGGAAACGTTGAACTTATGGGTCATTGAATGTCGCGTGTCCGGAAGCCGTTCCCGTTTCGGTCCGGCGATTTCCTTTTTCTTCTTTTTCCGGTCCGATTCCGCCGTCTCACCGAACGGCCGGCCGCATTGCGTGCAGGTCCCTTCCGCCGTTTTCGGTTTGTCGTCTTTCCCGGCCGAAAGCGGCTGGGCCGATTTCGAACCGTCGCGGTATATCGCAAGTGCCTTCAGCCCGAGTTCCCAGCCGAGCATGTAGGCGTCGGCGACATTCTGCACAGTCGCGTCCGAGGGCATGTTGACCGTTTTGGAAATCGCCCCCGAAATGAACGGTTGGGCGGCGGCCATCATCTTGACATGGGCTTCCCACGGAATACAGCGGCTGCTGCCCGGAATCGGGAACGCACAGTCGAACACCGGCAAATGCTCCTCCAACAGCGAGGGCGCTCCGGCGATCGCTCCGTTTTCCTCGATCCAATGCACGATCGAATCGATCTCATCCCGGGAATATCCCAAGGTCAACAACGCGAGCGGGACCGTGTTGTTGACGATTCGGAGCGTTCCGCCGCCGGCGAGCTGTTTGTATTTGACCAAAGCGATGTCCGGCTCGATCCCGGTCGTGTCGCAGTCCATCATAAAGCTGATCGTTCCGGTCGGAGCGAGGACCGTCGACTGGGCGTTCCGGAAGCCGAGCCGTTTGCCGTAATCGAGCACGTCGTCCCAAAGTTCCCGGGCGGCCGATTTCAGGTATTTCGGGCACATCGTGATCCGGTTGACCGCGTTCCAGTGCTTTTCCATCACTTTGCCCATCGGCTCGCGGTTCAATTCGTAGGCTTCGAACGGTCCGACGACCCCGGCCAACTCGGCACTGGTCCGGTAGGCTGCCCCGTGCATCAGCGCCGTCAACACACTGCACAGCCCGCGCGATTCGTCCGAATCGTAAGGCAATCCGAGGCTCATCAGCAAGGAACCGAGATTGGAATAGCCGAGCCCGAGAGCGCGGAAACGGTGCGAGTTTTCGGCGATTCGCTTGATCGGATAACTGGCCCGGTCGACGATGATTTCCTGGGCGATGTAGACGATCCGGCACGCTTTGACGAAGCGTTCGTGTTCGAAGAGCCCTTCCGGCGTCCGGAACCGCATCAGGTTGATGCTCGCCAAGTTGCAGGCCGAATCGTCGACGAACATGTATTCAGAGCAGGGGTTCGAAGCGTTGATCCGACCGGAATTCGGGCAAGTGTGCCATTGGTTGATGGTCGTGTCGTACTGCACTCCGGGGTCGCCGCACGACCAGGCGGTCTGGGCGATTTTGTCAAACACTTCCCGGGCCGGGTATTCGGGGCCGTTTTTCGACGGATTCGTCACCCAACGGGTCGCCCAGGTTTTGCCTTCCTTGACCGATTGCATGAAATCGTCGGTCAAGCGGATCGAAAGGTTGGCGTTCTGATACAGGATCGAAGAGTAGGCATCCTCGTAATCAAGGCCGTTTTGCATTAGCAGCCGCCCTTTTTCCTCTTCGCGGTATTTGCAATCGATAAAGTCCATGATATCGGGGTGTGTCACTTTCAGCGACTGCATTTTCGCGGCCCGACGGGTCTTGCCGCCGCTTTTGACGACGGCCGCGATCTGGTCGTACACCCGCATAAATGACAGCGGCCCCGAGGGCTTGCCGCCGCCGGAGAGTTTTTCGCGGCAGGAGCGAATCGTCGAAAGGTCGGTCCCCGTCCCGCTCCCGAACTTGAAGAGCATCGCCTCGCTGCGGGCGAGTTCCATAATCGCTTCCATATTATCTTCGACGCTTTGAATGAAGCAGGCCGAGGCTTGCGGAAATTCGTAGGCATTTTCCGGCTGGGTCGCTTCCCCGGCCTTTTCGTCCCAATGCCAGGTGCATTTGCCGCCGCTGATGCCGTATTGCGGGGCGAGCCCGACGTTGAACCAGACCGGGGAATTGAACGAAGCGTGCTGGTGCAGGCAGAGCCAGGTCAATTCGCGATAAAACGTCTCGGCATCCTTTTTAGAGGCGAAATAACCATCGGCGTAGCCCCAATCGGCGATCGTCCGGCTGACCCGATGTATCAGTTGGCGGATGCTTTTTTCCCGCTGCGGAGTGTTCGGCTCGCCGAAGAAATACTTGCTCGCGACGACATTGACGGCCAACTGCGTCCAAGTTTTCGGAAATTCGCAGTCGTTCTGCTCGAAAAAGACACTCCCGCCGTCCCCTTTGATCGTCGCCGTTCGGGTTTCCCACTCGACCGTATCGAAAGGATCGGCGACCGTTTCAGGACAAAACGTCGCCTCGATTTTCAATCCTTTCGTTGTCGTGATTCCGGAGCCGTTGCTGCCGGAACCATTATTTCCCGAGCCGTTGTTGCCTGAAGGGGAAGAGGCCTCAAGGGGAGCCTCTGCCGCGAAACGGGGCAAATTGGGGCCTTCGGCATGAGAGGGATGCAGAACGTCGATTCGTTTTTGTGTGACCATGGGGAAGAAAGAAATTAAAATTGCAGGGAGGAGGAGGCGGGGCAGTTTTTTATATAAAACCTATTCGGAATACGTAAGATTACGCACTAGAAAAGGAAAGAACAAGTATTGGCAATCTCGCTTGAGACACTTCAAAGAATCATCACAAAAAAGATGGTTAATCGGTGCCATTTCCGTAAAGCCGATCTCGAAACGATTTTTTACCCCGGTTTTTTGCTCCTGCAAACCTGAGATAAAAAGTAATGATTGGAAAATTACTCGAAAGAAATCACAACCGTTAAAATCAACATTAACGGTCAATGATTACTATATATTGTGTTTACTGATTACGAGAAGCACAATATACGGTGTCTCAAACTCAAGACTGAATAATCATACCGCCTTGTTTCGCGGAGTCAACCGTTTTTTCAAATAAAGTTTTAAGTCCTTGTTTTTCATGCGCTTAGAAAGACGAAATTTTTTTCACGGAAATACACGCTTAAGATGATCGACAAACTCTATCTCCTTTGAAAATAAGAGGTTCGGTAATTCTTTGATTTCAAGAAAAATCATTTTTCCGGTCAAAAATAAAAAAATTCATTTTTTGTGTGATTTTGGTTGTTTGACTTTAAACCGAGAGTGTCGTCATTTCGAGCGAAGCGAGAAATCTCACCCTCGCGAAAAGGGCGAGAATTCCGAGTCGTCCGGCGAGGGTGAGATTTCTCCTTGCGCGTTGCTCCAGTCGAAATGACGGCCTTACTTTTTCACGAAGGTCAAATTTTCAACTTTGCGTTCTCGGGGCTTTCCCCGTCAAGCGCGTTCCCGTAAAATGTTTCCGTCGACACTCGCTTCCTCAAAAACTTTTGAAATGGAGCTTCTCATGTCTTTTCGTACGCAAGCCATTGCATTTGCCGGTTTCCTTTTTCCGCTCTTCCTGTTCGCGTCGATAGGCCCTGTCGAGGCGGCCGTCGAAGCCAAGCCTCCTTGGGGGGATGAGCCGATGGTCTTTTCAGCGCAAGACGCTTCCTTCGGCATGAATATTCACACCCTGTTCATGGGAGATGACAATGCCCGCATCGGAGCCCATTGGCTCCGACTCGATTTCCGTTGGAATAAGATCGAACCTTCCGAGGCCGGTCGGTACGACTGGGCGGCGACGGATCGGATGGTCGCCCATTATTTCGAGCGCGGCTTCCGGGTTTTGGGGGTTTTCGCGCTCGATGAGCCGGCTTTCCCGCACGATTTGGCGGTCAAACAAAAGGCGTATGAGAAAGTGTCGGAGGCGGTCGCCAATTTTATGGCGGCCTGCGCACAGCGTTATCGCGGAAAAATCGATATCTGGGAAATCGGCAACGAGCCGGAAGTGTTTGCGATGAGCGGTTTTTGGAACGATCCGGCCGTTTACACTCAAATGGCGCGACAGGCGTGCTATATGATCAAAGAGCTCGCCCCGGAGGTCAAGACCGCCGTCTGCTCGGTCGCTTGGATGGACCGCCCGTTCATCGAACAGGTGCTCGAAAAACACGACCTCTTGGCCGAAAAAACGGTCGATTTTGTTTCGTTTCATGGTTATCATCGGCCGGATTACGTTCCGGAAAGCGGCCTGGAAGAGGATGTCGCCTGGTTGCGGGAGATCGTCGCCCGTTGTTCGCCGCACGGGCATCGGGTCGGCGTCTTCGATTCGGAACGCGGGTTCGGCATTCGGGAAAAACGCGACCATTTCCGCTGGGACAATTGGCGAACCTACACTGGTGGGCCGGAAGAACAGGCGGCCTATTTGGCACGGCATCTCCTCGAAGAGATCTATCTCGGGATCGAAATTTCGATCTGGTACAAAGACATGTTCGGCGAAGATTCCTTTTCGCTTTGGTTTACCGATGCGTTCGGTTTGGAGGGCTTACGGCCGATGGGACACGTTTATCGCAATCTCTCGGCGTTGTTTACGCAAAACCCGAAATGCTGTTTCAACGGCGTTTATCCGGTGCGGATCGCTTCGCGGGCGAAGCCGGGGCCGGAGGGCGCCCTGCAACCGGTCGAGCCGCGGATGCGGAGTTATCGGCTTCGGACCGCGGACGCCGAACGGCTCGCGATCGCGATTTGGCACCCGGTCGAGGCGTTCGACGGGAAGGTGCTCGCGAAGCGGGAAAGGAAGGACGATTGGTTCGATATGCTTTTCCGACCTGTAACCGAGGATGATGCGGTTACGATTCCGGTTCACATCACGGTCGGAGGGTTGGAGGGCAAAAAAATCAAAAAGGCCTACCGCTGCGATCTGACAAGCCGCGATTCGTTGGAGATGTTTTCGCCGATCGCATTCGATCCCGCCGCCGGCATTGAGCTGCCCGTCGGCCCCATGTCGGTTCTGCTGATCCTTGATATGGCCCCGTAGTAGATGTGGGAATTGAAAATTGAAAATTCCCTTCGCGACCGCAGGTCGCGGCTCCCTTCCCACTTCCCACTTCCCACTTCCCACTTCCCACTTCCCACTTCCCACTTCCCACTTCCCACTTCCCACTTCCCACTTCCCACTTCCCACTTCCCACTTCCCACTTCAATGATTCCTTACGATATTGCCGTTCTCGGTGGCGGGCCGGCCGGTTACGTTGCCGCGATTCGGGCCGCCCAACTCGGGGCACGCGTCGCCTTGATCGAAGCCGAACGGCTCGGCGGAACCTGCTTGAATCACGGCTGCATCCCGACGAAGACGTTGCTGCACAACGCCGAGTTTCTCCGGGAACTCCCCAAGGCGAAGCAGCGCGGGATCCTTTTGGCCGATCCGGGCGTTACGCTTGATCTCCCCACGATGACGAGGCACAAGGAAACCGTCGTCGGCAAATTGATCACCGGCATCACCGGCTTGCTCAAGTCGTACGGCATTGAAGTTTTTCAAGGCCGGGGAACGATTCGGTCGAACCTGAAAATTACGGTCGATTCCGGGAGCGAACTGACGGCGAAGAAAATCATTCTCGCCGGCGGTTCCGAAGCGATCCGACCGCCGATTCCCGGGATCGAAAGCCCGAAAGTTCTCACCAGCCGGGAGATTCTCAACCTCGAAGCCGTGCCCGAAAAACTGCTGATTATCGGCGGCGGGGTCATCGGCGTCGAATTTGCCCGCATTTTCAATGCGTTCGGTTCGGAGGTTGCGATCCTCGAACTCGCCGAGCGGCTGGTCCCGTTTTTCGATGAGGAGATTTCCAAAAACCTGACCTTGCAACTGAAAAAGGAAAAAATTCAAATACAGACCGGAACGAAGGTCGCACGATTTCAAGAGACCGCCTCGGGGTTGGAAGTCTTGACCGAGGAAGGAAAAACCTTTTCCGGAACGCTCGCCCTGGTCAGCACCGGTCGAAAGGCGAACCTCTCCGCGATCGAGGGACTCGAAATCAAAACCGAACGCGGCTTCGTTTGGACCGATCCGTTCCTTGAGACAAGCATTCCGGGAATTTACGCTCCGGGGGACATCAACGGAAAGTGCATGCTCGCTCATGCCGCCTTTCAGATGGCCGAAATCGCCGTCGAAAACGCCCTTAACGAAAGCGGGTCAAAGAAAGAATTTCGTTCCCGCAACATTCCGGCAGTGTTGTACGGCAGCCCCGAAGCCGCTTCGGTCGGTTGGACGGAGGCGGAAGCAAAGCAATCAGGCAAGGCGCTGAAGGTCGGCCGTTTCCCGTTTACGGCCAACGGCCGGGCTCTCGCCGCGGACCAGGGGAGCGGGTTCGTCAAGGTCGTCGCCGATGCCGAAACCGAGGCGTTGCTCGGCGTTCAGATGATCGGCCCAAGCGTCTCGGAAATCGTCAACGAGGCCGCCGTCCTCCTTTCGGTCGGGGCGTCGGTTCGCGACATCGCGGAAACACCGCACGGGCATCCGAGTTGTTCCGAAGCCCTGCAAGAGGCGGCAGCCGATGCGCTCGGGATTGCCGTCCATTTGCCGAAAAAACGGTAGCGCGGAGGTTGCCCTCGCGTTTTCGTATTAGATAACCGGGCGCTGACGCTTCCGGCTGTTGCTCAATTCGAAATTTTTTACCGAAAATCATTATCACAAAACCCATGCAACAAACGGTTCTCAATACGACACAGGTCAAAGGGGTTTCTTTCCTTTACTATTTCGCCTACGCGACGGCGGTCGCCTCGGGCGTGTTCTGCGTCCTGTTTCTCGGGCTCCTGTTCAATAATTATTTCGCTCCCTACAGCCCGGAAAAACTGGACGAAATGATCCGTCGACAAGCGGTGTTCGATCAGGAGGTCGAGCGAAAGAAGGCCGAAACGACGCAACCCGAGCAGGCGGCTCAACAAGCCGCGGCCGTTGCCGAAGAGAACGCCGAAGAGGCACGCGACGCGGCGTCGACCGGACAGCGGCCGGATATCGATCCGGCTCAATTGGAATCCAAGGTCTTTTCCGACGACCCGAAAATTCCGTTTCTCCTTCTCCCGAGCGATTACAAGGAACTCGTCGAGTTAAGGCATCAATTGGCCCAGGAGACCGGAAACCAGGAACTGCGGAACCGAATCCGGCAACTGGACCAACAGCTGCGGATCGAATATTTCCGTCGCAAGGAAATCGCCGCAAGCGGGGCACCGTTCCTCATGATCGCGGCAATCGTGTTCCTGTTTTCCGCTCGAATTGCCGCGGTCCTGAACCGAAAAATTCCGGTTCCCCGACCGGACGATCCCCAGGCCGCCCGAAGGGAAGGCAGCCGGCTCACCCAGCTTGGGCTGATCGCCGTCTTGCTCGGAGGAGCCCTTTGCGTCGGCGTCTCGGTCGGCCTCATGTTTTCGGAACGGAGCGATTTGGAAACCTTCCTGATCTCGAAACTGGCGGAGTCGGAAAAATCGAAAACGCCCGAACTCACGATCTTGGAAGAGGTCGTGCCATCGGAACAAAAAACCGTAACCGAGCCGTCGCAACTCGCGAAGTCGGAACCCCCGGCCGCGGAAAGCCAACCCAAAGCAGAACCGCAAACCTCGACCGAGCCGGCCGCCCAACCTGCCGCCGATTCGAATCGCGAAGCCTTTCTCGCGAAATGGGAAAAGAACTGGCCCGGTTTTCGCGGGCCGGACGGGAGCGGGATCGGTCGTTTTGAGAATACTCCGACAACCTGGGACTTTGAAACCGGCGAAGGGATCGTTTGGAAAACCGACGTTCCGCTGCCCGGCCACAATTCGCCGATCCTGTGGGACAACCGCGTATTTCTGAGCGGGGCCGATTCGGAAAATCGGAAGGTGTTCTGTTTCGACGCCGAAAAGGGAACGCTGCTTTGGGAAAGCACCGTCCCGGAGATTCCCCGCACACACACCGCCCCGCTTGAGCTGGGGGTCGATTTGAACGAGGACACCGGCTTCGCGGCTCCGACAATGACGACCGACGGCGAGCGGGTCTACGCGATTTTCGCGAACCTCGATTTGATCGCCGTCGATTTCGAAGGAAAACTCGTCTGGGCCAAGAACCTCGGGCTGCCGGACAATCATTACGGTTATTCGGCTTCGCTCGCTCTTTATTTCGACCGGATCATCGTTCAATACGACCAGGGGGAAGGTCGCAAGGAAGGGGACTCGAAGCTGTTCGCGTTTCGGGGAACGACCGGGGAGATCGTTTGGGAGACGCCGCGAACGATGATGAGTTCCTGGCCCTCGCCGGTTGTGCGGAAAGTCGGCGAGCGTTGGCAAATTTTGACGGGAGCCGACCCGTGGTTGGTCTCCTACGATCCGGAATCGGGCAAGGAACTTTGGCGATGCAAGGCTTACGGCGGCGGGGACACGGCCGCTTCGCCGACGGCGCTCGGGACGATCGTGTTCGCGGCCAACGCGATGCCGGGCATTACGGCGATCGACGGGACGGCCGAGGGCGATCTCACGAAAACGGACAAGGTTCTTTGGAAGGAATCGGGAGCACGGCCGGACGCGTGCAGCCCGCTCGCCGTCGGGAATCACGTCTTTTCTCTCGGGCAAGGGCCGTACATGCAATGTATCGACATTGAAAAAGGGATAATGATCTGGGAACTGGAAGTCGACGAAAACGCTTCGTTTTATTCTTCGCCCGGATTCGCCGGAGGGAAGATTTACCTGTTCGACAAATACGAG
>JAVBQI010000231.1:0-36489 GCA_031549145.1 Thermoguttaceae bacterium
GTTCGTCCAAGGCGGCGAAGACGAACTCCTTGCCATGCACTTCGAAGGTCGATCTTGTTGGCTGACCGAAGCACAACGAACGGAACTGTCGCGGCATCTTGACGAAAACACCTGCCTGAGCAGCGGCGACGTCGCCCGGCAGGTCTTGACGACGTACGGTGTCCATTACTCTCCGACCGGCGTCAAGGAACTGCTTCATCGTCTCGGATTCGTCTACAAAAAACCGAAACACGTTCCCGGCAAACTCGATCCGGCCGCCCAAGCCGCTTTTCTGGAGGAATACGAAAAACTCAAGGAAACCAAGGGTGAAAACGATCCGATTTACTTTGCCGATGCGGTCCATCCCCAGTTCAACAGTATTCCGGCCTGGGGTTGGATTCGACGCGGCAAGGACAAGGAGTTGAAGTCCAACAGCGGTCGCAAGCGGGTGAATATCAACGGAGCGTTGAACCTCGAAACCTTGGAAACGTCGACGGATTTTTCGAAGACGATCAATGGTGAATCGTCGTTGCGGCTGTTCCGTAAAATCGAAGTCAAGCATCCGGAGGCGGAATCGATTCATGTCATTTTGGACAACGCGAGTTATTATATTTCGAATGGGCTGAAGGAAAAATTGAAGGGCTCGAAGATCGTATTGCATTTTTTGCCCGGTTATTCACCGAACCTGAACTTGATCGAACGCCTTTGGAAGTTTTTCAAGAAGAAGATTCTCTACAATACCTATTACGAAAAGTTTGAAGATTTCGTCTTGGCATGCAAAAGCTTTTTTCGTTGTCGGAAAAAGTATCAGGCCGAGTTACGCACTCTTCTGGTCGACAATTTCCATCAATACAAAATCGCCTAACCGGAATTCCATTCCGGCTACGGTAGATCTCCCCCCTTCGATTTGGCTGCTGTTCGTGTTTCTCATCGGCCTCGGTTGTTCGAGAATCGCCGCGGAAGATGCGATCCAACGGAAAGACTGGATGCGGTACCTCATGGAATGGACGAATGTTTTCGTCAAGGAAACGCAAAAACGCGGACACGCCGGGATCCTTGGCCCGATCGGGGAGCAACCCGGAGCGGAGAAAACATGGCGCGAGATCAACGAACTGCACTCGCTATGGATTCGCGAACTCGATTTGGTTTCATACGTTTACACCTGCCGCCCCCTCGGGAACAACGATTGGGAATTCGTCTGCTCTTGTCCGGCGGACCTCGACCGCGACGGCATTTTCGAGAGAAAAACCGAACGGGGACATCCTCCGTTCACACCGCTCCCGAAAGACGACGAACGATTCGATTCGACGGCCGCTTTCGAGGAAGTGAAAAAGGGCAACACGGTGCTCAACCCGAAACATGCCTCGAACTCCGCCGGAACGTTCGTGAGCTGTGCGGCTCCACTCTACGACGAGCGGGGAAACGTCGAAGCGGTTCTCGTCGTCGATTTCAACGTCCGGCAATTGGATGAATCGATGGACGTCTCGCGGGAAAAATCAGTTTATCTTCTTATCTATTCCTGTTCGTTTCTTTGCTTCGTCGCGTTGTTTTTTTCCGGGCTGCTCGGCCTGCTTCACCATGCCGATAAGACGAACGAGCAGCTTCGTACGACGCTCTATCAGTTCGACCTGGCGAAGTCCGCGACCCAGGCCAAGAGTTCGTTCCTCGCCAACATGAGTCACGAAATCCGGACGCCGATGAATGCGATTCTCGGATATTGCACTTTTTTACTCCAGGGCCAACTGCCACCTTCCGGACGCGAAAACGTCATAGGAATCCGCTCCGCCTCGCAAACCCTGCTGGCGATCATCAACGATATCCTGGACTTTTCGAAGGTCGAGTCTGGAAAGATCGAGCTGGCATCCGCCCGATACGACCTGGCTTCACTCATACGCGATACGATCAACGTCGTGAGCGTTCGCTTCAGGAATAAACCGATCGGCATCTTCGTCGAGCTTGATCGGGAACTGCCGTCGCATTTGATCGGCGACGAGGTCCGCATCCGTCAGATCATCATGAATTTCCTGACCAACGCCGTGAAGTTCACACGAGAAGGCTACGTCCTGATGAAAATGTACGGAGTACGGTCCAACGGTCGGTTATTGCTTTTCGTTTCCGTCAAGGATACGGGAATCGGAATCCAGGAAAACGACCTGGGCAAGCTTTTCGCCTCTTTTCAACAGATCGATTCGCGCAAGAACCGCCGCGTCGAAGGAACGGGGCTCGGTCTGCCGATTTCCCGGCATCTCGTCGAATCGATGGGGGGAATTGTTTTTCTCGAAACGGCTTATGGAGAAGGTTCGACGTTTTCTTTCATGATTCCCCAGGAAATTCCCGATTCGGTGCGACCGATTGTTTCCGCGACGATTCCCGAGGGAACCTTCGCCGCGATCCTGGCGGTCGATGTCGAAGAAAAACGAAACTGGGGGCAGATCATGCGGTCACTCGATGTTCCTTTTCAAATCGTTTCCGACATCCGGGAGTTGTATGCGCCGTCGCTTCGAAAACAGTTCACCCACTATTTCATCGACGATGCGACTTATGAAGCGCATTCCTCCGATCTCGTGGTCCTGACGGGCGAGATCATCGTCGTTCTCGGATGGGCGAGGAAAAGGAGAATCGCCGGCGGAATCGCGACCCTTCAACGGCCGATCTATTCGATCACGGTCGCGGCGGCGTTGACGAGCCAGCCGTTAAACGAGGCGGATGATCCGAAGGACCGAAAAATCGGGAGTTTTCGGGCCCCGGAAGCAAAGGTGCTCGTCGTCGACGACAACGAAGTCAACTTGAAAATCGCTTCCGGACTGCTTGCGATCTATGAAATGAACGTTCATCTGGCCTTCAGCGGCCAGGAGGCGGTCGATCTCGTTCAATCGGAACGATTCGATCTGGTTCTGATGGACCACATGATGCCGGATATGGACGGCATCGAAACGACGAAACGAATACGCGAATTTGAAGGCGGTCATTTTATCGGCCTTCCGATCATCGCGACGACAGCCAATGCGATCATCGGCGCCCGTGAGACGTACATCGAGGACGGTTTCGATGATTACATCGCCAAGCCGATTGATCCGGTAAAGTTGGACGCCCTCTTGAGAACGTGGATTCCTCAATGGAAGCAGCACCTGAAAGAGGAGGCAAAATCGGTTCCCGAGGCGCCGGACCCGATTGCCCCTCTTTCCGGTTCGCAGGCCGGAGATCGTACTTCCGAGGCACGAACGCCTCTGCCCCGCGCCGGCGAACACGGGGAGTTGTTGACGGTTCGTAAAGGATTGCTTTATGCCGGAGGCGACTCTCTGGGCTATGGAGAGGTTCTGCGTTCGTTCCTCCAAAACGCGGACAAAAGCCTTCGGACGCTTCAATCGACCGCCGAGATTCGGAACTGGAAGAAGTTCGCGACCGAAGCGCACGCGACCAAAGGGATCGCCAAAGGGATCGGCGCCGGCCTCCTCTCCGAAGCATCGAGACGGATGGAATTAGCGGGAAAGGACAGTGACGCCGTTTTCATCGAAGCGAATCTGCCGACCTATTTGGAAATCTATTCGGCGACCTTGGAGTCGATTACAATCCTGCTGGCGGCGGACCCGCGACTCACGGCATCGAACTCCGTCGTGCCCGATGAGGAGCCGTCGTTTTCGTTCCGGGAGATGCTTAAACGGATATTGGAATCCCTCGTCAGGGGCGGGGCGGGTTCTCGCGGAGCTGCTAGCAAGACCTTGCGAGGAATCGACGCTTTCGAATCTCAAAGCGATTGGTCGATACATCGAAAATTTCGAATACGATTCGGCAACCGTCGCAGTTTGCGAGCTGCTGAAAACGGAAGCCGACCCGGATAGCCCGGAAGTCTATAGAGAAAACAATAAAATTTGACTCTCTGACGAAACCTAATGGGACAATTTTTTCAAGGAAGGACTTAACACGTTGTTTTGAATGCATTTACGACTCGATTTTGGCTGAAATATTTGAAGTTCAAAAAAGAGAGCTATGTTTGAATTGCCCTCCCGTTGTCTGATGATGACAAAATTAGTTGCCTCCCTTCCCCCGCCGCCGGTCGCCGTCGCCCCTGCCCTCACAATTTCCGGGCTGGGGTAATGGCGAGCGGTGGTGGGGGAGCCCCTTTACCGCTGGGAGTCTGAGCGAAAGTCTGAATCGGCATCAAAAACCTACCATTTTTACTCACAAATTTTGTCAGAGAGCCGCTTTTTGTTTACTGCATCTACGTTTCATTGTCGCAAAATCTCCAAACTTTGCGGGGCGAATTTTTCGAGGTCAATTTCGAACCGGTCGTCGACGACCGGGATCGGCTCGCCGAGCGGCCGGTCCCGCAAATCGACCGGCCGGGCTTCCTTCGCCCCGAATTCTTTCGGGAGCGAAACGGTGCAGCGGCCCGGGATGCCGGCCAGTTCCCAAAGCCGGAGCCGGATTTTCGTGCCGTCTTCGCTGAGCCCGAGCGAGGTGAGCGCGACACCTTTGCGGGAAAGCTCCGGCCCTTTGCCGAGAAGCGGCAATCCGGCAAGCGGTCGCTCGGCGAAAGGCGGTCCGGCATCCCAAGAACTGTTTTTTCGCGCCGGAATGAGCGAGGCGATCACCGGATTCCTCGCTTCGAGGCTCGGGGTGATGAGCGAGGCTTCGTCGTCGTATTTTTCGATTCCCCAAATCCGGACCCGAGTGCTCCAAGCCCCGCCGTTCCAAAGTCGGAAATTCGTCGACCATTGGTTGTTGTAAAGGTTGACGTACAGATTGCTTTTTTCCGGCACGAAATCGGGCGAGTATTTCCAGCAACCCGGCCGGTCCAAGGCAATCAGCCCATGATCGAGCGGACAGACACCGACCCCGGCTCCGGCCGCGTCGAAGATCGCCGCCCCGCCGCTGAGCCAAAAAAGATCATGGTTGCTCCCCGACACGAGGTCGGTTTTCGGGTCGACGAGGCTCCCGAGCCGCATCAGCTTGAAATTCGGCTGCTCGATCGCGAAGGGGAAGCAAATCCAAATCGCCTCGGGCCAAGGCTCGGCCGGTTTGTCGGACAGACTCGTCTCCAAATCGATGTGCGGAGCATGTCGGTAAAACGTCAGCTTCGTTTGAACAGCGTAGGGAACCGCGTCCGATTTTTCCGCCTTGAGAATCACGGAAAGAAACAGTGGGCCGTTCTCGAACTTGACCGAATCGAACATCGGAGAAACCGCCCGATACGGACGTTCGCTCGCCGGGGGCATGTTCGGTTTCGCGAGTTCGGTCTTCGCCCATTCGGCGTCGATCTTCGTGTACGCATCGTTGTACGCCCGAACCTGATCGGCGTCGAAATATTCGTGCAGCAGTTGCCCGATCTGTTGCTCGCCGTCGGCCGCGGAAAGCGTTCGGCCGGTTCGCAGGTCGATCAGCTCGGCGATTGTCCCGCGTTTCAAATCGATTTTCCCTTTGTAAAACGGCGTCTCGAACGAACCACTTTCCCGGTCGAACGCAAACAGCGTCCCCGGTTTTTTCGGCGGGATTGACGACTGTTGCTTCAGTTCGAAGCAACGATACCCGCAGGCCGGAATTTTTTCGGCAAGGAAAGAAATGTCGTTCTTCGCCGAAACGATTTCTCCGTCGAGGGTGTGCATCTGGGTCTGATCCCGAAAAAATGGAACCGACCGCCGTTTTTCGTCGTCGCCGACCCGATACAAGGCAACCACCTCTCCTTGCCCGATTGAACAACAAACCAGCATCGTCTGCTCCCACGGCAACGAGTTGAAGACGACGATGCTGCTTTCGTCCCGTCCGCCGACGGCAGCGACAAGCGAGCCTAACGCATCGTCGAGCAAATCTGAGGTCAACCGGCCCGCCTCGCGAGCGTAACCGGTGTGATCTTCCCATGATTTTTCGATTCGCTCGAACCGACCGGCCGCGCGATCGGCGGCCCATCGCGGTCCGTAGGGGAAGTCGATGTGTGCGGGCGAGTAACTCGTGATCCAAGCCAACGCCCCGCCCCAGGTGTGCTCGCCGTACAGCAGGCTTTGCTCATACGCTTGTTTCAATCGATGCTGCGTCTCGGCGAGCGGTTGAAGTCCGGCAACATTCCAAAGCCGCTGTTCCGTATCGATCATCTCGGAAGCGACCATTTTCGGACGAGCGTTTCTCGCGATTTTTTCTCCCTCCGGATCGCACATCGGGCCGTGTATCCAACTGTCCGGCATGTCGCCGCGAACGACCGGCAACTCGGCGTGTTCTTTGAGAATCGCTTCGGCGAAATCGGACAACCGGCCGATCCGGACCGTCGCTTCCGGCATCTTTTCTTTCGCTTCGTCCAAAAGCCGCGAGACTTCCTCGGGCGAGGGCGGGCCGTGATTGTCTCCTGTATGTATCAACGCGAGCCAGGTTTTGTAAGGCCAATCGTCCGGCGGGGTGATGCCGCTCCCGTAATTGGCGGCGCTGTACATCGTCAGCACCCGCGAGCCGTCCGGCCCTTCCCACCAAAAAAGCGCCGGCACGTTCGGCGAAGCAGAGGCCGGGTTACAGCCGAGATGCAGAAATTCGATCCCGGCATGTTTCAAAAGCGTCGGCAGCACCCAGGTGTGCGAGGGCACATCGGTCATCTTCGCATCTTTCGGGAGCGGGACGTCGATCGAGCGGGACAGGTCGCTCGCGAATCGGAGCCCGCGAATCAGGTCTTCCAGTTCCACTGTTTCGCTGTGTAAGGTAAACGGCAAAGCGTGTACGGCGAACCGACCTTCCCGGAATGCCTGCAACGCCCGTTCTTTGCGTTCGGGAGTTTGCCCTTCCCAATCTTCGAGGATTTTCGCGAGCGGCCAACCGGGCAGCGTCCAAACAAACTGCTTTTCCGGCGGCAGTTCGCGGTTGCGATCGGCGACCTCAAGGGCATGGTCGATCATTTCGGTCCGATAACGCTTGAGCACGTTCTCGACGAGATCGGTGTAGCCGATATCGAAATGGGTCTTGAAAACAAGAATGATTTCCCGCTCCGCCGATTGGGCGAAAGCAAACGAACAAAGAAAAAAAACGAAAAGAGCCGACAGTGATTTCAAGAAAGTCGATTGCATGGTTCAGATCGGAAAAAAGAGAATCGTAACCCGCGATTCCGATGAGGGCCCCTGCTTACGGTTCTTGCGGGGAAGCGAGGCTTCCGAGCGTTTTCGAATACACCTTCAAATCGTTTTCGGAAAAAAGGCAAAACCGGACGAGCCGCAGGGAGCCTGGGGTCTCGCGGAGAAAATCGAGCACTGTTTGAATCGCCAACAACGCGGCTTCGGCAATCGGATAACCGTAAACGCCCGTGCTGATCGAAGGAAAAGCGATCGAACGACAATCATGCCGGACGGCCAGTTCGAGGCAGGTCCGGTAAGCGCTTTGCAGCCGTTTCGGCTCGCCGGACTTTCCCCCTTTCCAACGCGGCCCGACGGCGTGCAGGACGAATCGGGCGGGGAGATTTCCGGCCCCGCTGATGACGGCACTGCCGCACGGACAGCCTTCGGGATATTTTTCGCCGGTCTCGCGCAAGATCGCCGGGCCGCCGCGACGGTGTATCGCCCCGTCGACTCCGCCGCCGCCGGCGAGCGCGGAATTCGCGGCGTTGACGATCGCATCGACCTCCTGGTCCGTGATGTCCCCTTGAATCAGTTCGAGCCGACAATGGTTGATGTCGAGATACATGAGAGGAATTCCTCGCGAAAACGCAATTATTGTGCAGATGATAAAAGCCGGAAAGGAGCGTAGCGCATTGACGGTGTGTTGAGATTGAACGCCGGCTGGCGTTGCACGTCAACACACCGTCAATACGCCGAGTACGGCTCCTTTCCGGCTTTTATTTGGGCGGATCATGTCAAAACGGCAAGTCGCCTTATCAGGAAATCTTCGTTACGCCCGGGATCGGCTGAGGGTAATTCCCTTCGGCGTCCGGCAGGACCGGGGCCGGAGAGTCGAACGTCATATTCGCGATGTCCGGAGCATATTGGAACGTCGATTTCCAGGCGTCTTCCGCTTTGACGTAAAGGCCGGTGTCGACGGCCATTCTTCCCAAAATCGGAGTAAAGGTCGCGTTGATTCCGCGATCCATTTCATTCCAATCCCGGTTGTCCCGGATCGCCTTGAAAAACAGGTCGTGCTCCGTCTGGTACGAGTTGTTCCCTTCCGCCTGGGCCTGCCAAAGGCTTTCCCGCTTATCCCAATCGTCGAACACCTTCCAATCGCCGAAGATTCGGGGATGCCCGACCCCTTCGCCGAGAATCGCGGTCCCCTTCGTCCCGAAGATCGTCGATTGGAAGCAGGGCCAGGTGTTGTCCATCGTCTTGGCGTGCATCATCATCCGCCGACCGTCGGCGAAAATGTATTCGACGGCGGCATGATCGATCATCTGATCCTTGTATGTCCGCAACAGACGCCCCCCTTGTCCTTGGGCGGCGATCGGGATTTCGTTCCCCATCGCCCAGCACGAAATGTCCAAATTGTGAATCAGGGCATCGACGATAAACCCGCCGGTTGTCCAATCGAAGCAGAAAATGTTGCGCAGTTGGTGTTGCAGCGGCGTCATGTCCCCGATCGGCCGGAGCTTGTGCGTCGAGTGCATCCGGTACACCCAGAGCGAGGTAATATCGCCGATCTTTCCGTCGTGGATCTGCTTGACCGTTTCGGCCGTCCGGAAGTTGTGCCGGTTGTTGAGTCCGACGGCGACCTTCAGGCCCTTGGCTTTCGCCTTTTCGTTCGAGGCTCTCAACGATTGCAGCCCCGGAATATCGACGGCGAGCGGCTTCTCGGCGAAAATGTTGACCCCTTTTTCGACGGCGTAGGCGAAATGCAGCGGCCGGAACGCCGGCGGGGTCGTCAGTAGCACGACGTCCCCTTTCCCGAGCGAGTCGATCGCCTTTTTGTAGCCGTCGAATCCAATAAAAAGACGATCATCGGCAACGTCGAGCTTTTCGGGCATTTCGTCTTTAAGCAGCTGAAGCGTGCCGAGGGGTCGATCCGGAAAGACATCGGCGATCGCCCAGAGTTTGACGTTCGCGTCGGCCGAAAGGGCTTGCCGGACCGCCCCCGAACCCCGGCCCCCGCAGCCGATCACGGCAAGCTTGATCGTGTTATTTTCGGCGGCGTGAACCTTGGGCACCATGTTGCCCGCGAGAACCGCCCCGGCGGTCAAAAGAGTCGATTGCTTGAGAAATTGTCGGCGGTCATTCTTGAACGATTTCATAGAGAGCCTTTCGGTTAAAATTAAGGTGATCGATTGACCTTGGGAAATGGAACGGGAATGTTATTGCCCTACCAATAAATTACCCGGAGAATTTTCCCTAATTTACCACAAGGTTTCGGGAATCGCAATCACTTGATTTTGCTCCGGGGGGCGTTCGCAGCTGGCGGCTCCTCGTGTGTTGATTTGTTTTTCGAAAAAGCATAAAATTAAACCGCACTCAGGCTCCGTTTCGATCTTCTCTCACCCCAAAAACCGATGCGCACCGATTTTTCGATTCTCGTGCTCGCCCTGTCGCTTTCTCTCTCACTGTCCGCGTTCTCGTTCGCCCAAGCCCCGCCGGACCTTCGCGATCAGGTCGAAGCCGATTGGCTCCAACAGGCTGAGGCTTGGCGGCTCAACCCGAGCGGCTTGGCAGAAGGAGCCGCCCTCGGCACGGTTACGACCGCTGATGATGCGGCCGGAGCGGTCGACGGCGTCAAAAACGGTCTCTACGCTTTTCATTGCGGCTGGGAGGCCAACCCGTGGTGGTCGGTCGACCTGCGGGCGGCGGCCCCGATCGCCCGGATCGTCGTTTACAACCGGCTCGATTACGAGCCGGGATTGCACAACGCCGACAATCTCGTGATCCAGGTTTCGGAAGATAACGCGAATTGGAAGCCGGTGTACGCCAACCCGAACCGCTTTTTCGGCGGCATCGACCGGGAAAAGCCGCTCGAAGTCCGCTTCGAGCCGGCGATCGAAGCCCGGTTTGTCCGCTTGATGATTCCGAGCGAAGAGCCGATCTTCCTGCATTTGGACGAGGTCGAAGTTTATGCGCAGGCCGATCCCGAAAAAAATATCGCGCTCAATTGTCCGGCGAACCAAAGCAGCCTTAGCCCCTGGTCGAAAAAAAAACCATCGATCACGGCAAAGCCGGGGCCGCACGAATTTCCGTTCGCCGATGCGGTCGCCCGGGGAAAGAAATTGGCCGCCTTCCTCGGCAACGAAACGGCAATTACTAAGCTGAGCGAACTCGAACAAATGGCCGACGCCTTCCAAAAGAGCGGTTCGCAGGACGTCGGAGCGGCAAAGTCGCTTTACTTCCAAATTCGCGACACGATCCGGGAGCTCGCGTTCGCCAACCCGCTGTTGGATTTCGACCGGCTGCTGTTCGTCAAACGGTACACGCAGCAGACCTATCCGGACATTTGCCTGAACCATATGCCGTGGGTCTCCCGGCCGGGCGGGGACATTTGCGTCTTGAACGATCCCTTCGGGAGTGGGAAGAAGGAAGGAGGAAGTGGGACGTGGGAAGTGGGAAGTGGGGAGAGATCGGTTCGTAATATCATTGCCGATCAGCTTGGGCCGGGGCATGTTCGCGGGGTTGATTTGCATTGGGACGGCAAAAAGATCGTTTTCGGATTTGCCAAACAAAAGGATTTTCCGTTCTCGATTGAGCAGGGCAACTGGCCACCGCCCGGCTGCGGGGAGCGGATGATCGGGCACGACTTGCGTTGCTCGCAGGAACCGATTCATATCTTTGAAATCGGGATCGACGGAAGCGGCTTGCGGCAGATCACGAACGATCCGTTTTGGAGCGACCTCGATCCGAACTACCTGCCGAACGAGGACATCGTGTTCGTTTCGGATCGCTGCGGGTTCTCGCTGCAATGCAACAACGGGCCGTTTCACGACGAAACCTCCTGCAATCTGTATACGGTCAAGCCGGACGGCAGCGGTTTGAATTGGCTCAGTTACAACAAGGACGGCGATTACCAGCCGCACGTGCTCGACGACGGTACGATCGGCTATTGCCGCTGGGAATATCAGGAACGCGGCTGGGCGACGATCCAATCGGTTTGGTATATCCGCCCCGACGGGACCGGGGCCGATGCCCTGTTCAAGCAGCATCTCGACAACCCTTGGGCGTTGCAGGACACCCGCTCGATCCCGAGAAACGAAGACAAAGCGAAAGACGCCGTTTACCGGAATGTCAATCGAAGTATCGATCCTCTCGCGGGCGGTCTTTCCAAGGAAGAAACCGGCAAAAAATACGTCTCAATCGCGGCCGGGCATCACACGCTCGCCTGCGGGCCGATCGTGATCCTTTCCCCCAGCGTCGGGCTCAACAGTGCCGAGTCGATCAAGATCGTAACCCCCGGCACGTTGCCTCCCGAAGGAGGGATGAGCGGCACTCCGGTTGACGAAGGAGGCGTTCCGGACAACGGCGGGTATTATATGAACCCCTGGCCGCTTTCCGAAAAGTTCTTTCTCACCGCCTACACGTACAGCAACGAATTTCCGCAGGGAATGCCCGACACGTTCCGGGGGAACGACGAAACCGGTTACGGCCTCTTTTTGATCGACGTATTCGGCAACAAGGAGCTGATTTATCGAGATCCGAACATCTCTTCGGTCTACCCGATTCCGCTCAAGGCCCGAACGCGGCCGCCGCAATTGCCCGACAACCGCGATCCGAGCCTGGGCGAGAAGGCCGTCTGCATGTTGAGCGATGTTACGTTCGGCGTCGACGGGGTCGATCGCGACGAGGTCAAATACCTGCGGGTCGGCCGGCGGATCGGTTGGCCTTACACCGAAAAGACCGGCGGCCAACGGTACGAGGTCGACGGCAGTTCCTGGGGGCTCAACTGGGCTCCGGCGCTCGTGTTCGGCGAGGTCCCGGTCGAGCCGGACGGGAGCGCTTCGTTTTACGTTCCGAGCGGCGTCTCCGTTTACTTCCAACTGCTCGATAAGGACAAGCGGGAAATCAAACGGATGCGCTCGTTCATCAGTTTTCAACCGGGCGAGCAGCGTTCCTGTGTCGGGTGTCACGAAACGAAGGCGACGGCTCCGACCGAGGACCCGCCCGCCCTCGCGATGCGGCGGGAGCCCTCGACGCCGGTCCCGCCTCCCTGGGGGAGCGAACGGCCGATCAATTTCCTCGCCGACGTGCAGCCGGTGCTTGATCGGCATTGTGTCCGATGTCATACCGGATTGCAGCCGGCCGGGGGGATCGATTTTTCGCCCGGGCTGACCGCCGCCGCCCCGATGCAGACGCCGTACCAGGTTTTTCAGTTCGACGGCTTGAACCGGGCCTACCGGACGATGGTCGAAAAAGGGCTCGTCGTTTTTTCCTACAAGCACGACCCGGCGAGTGCGATCGCGACGACCCGCGAATTCGGTTCGAGCAAGAGCAAGCTGATCGACGTCATTCTTCAAAACCGTTGCGACAGTTCGATTGTCCCGGGGAGCGAAGACTGGTACCGGCTGGTCACTTGGATCGACGGCAACGCCCAGTATCACGACCGGTTCGTCAATTCACGGTCGGAGCATCCGCCATACGATTTGGCGGCCGATACGGAATTGCAACAAAAGATCGCGGCGGTACACGCCCGCCGCTGCGCCGAGTGTCATGCTCCGGAAACCGTTTCGCGATTGGACTGGATCGACCTGCGCGAACCGCGGCGGAGCCTGTTCCTCACGGCCCCGCTTCGATCCGGCCGTTGCTCCAAAGCGGTTTACGCCGACGAAACCGACCCCGATTATCGGGCGGTTCGCGATTCGGTCGAACACGCCGTCCGCAAGGCGAAGCAGTTCCCCCGTCGCGATCTGATCACCCCCTTCGGGTTGTAATCGCTGTGTACTGTTGGAAGTGATTTGCTAAACAGGGGGGTCGGCGGTTTTGGAAGGCAACCCGTCCCCCGGCCTGTTATGCGTCGCCCTTTCAGGGCGAATTCGGAATGCACAACGATTGCAAAGAATTCATTTTCAATCTGGAACCGGCATCGAACCGCGACGAACGTCAATCCGGCAGCGCTGCGATCACTCGGAGCGTTTTTTCCCGACGTTCGACATTGGTAATCGATTCGGCAAGTTCTTTCGCCTTTTCCGGGAACCTGGCCCGGGCATAACCTTCCGCGAGCTGGGCCAGGTAACCGTCCGCTTTTTCCGGGACGAAACTTTCCCGAACGCTCGCCGTTTGTTCGTCCAGCACGCGGCGGGCGTCATCCGAAAAACCGTCGCGTGCAAGAATTCCGGCCAACGATCTCGTCCTGTCACACCTCCTGAACATCGTGAGTTCCGGGCGGTTTTCGTCCTCCCAGGTTTTCATTTGCTTGATCGAGCGGAGACAGAGTTTCCGAACGTCTTTCTTGAAGAGATCGCTTTTCATTTGCGAAACGACCGGCCAGATAACGTTGGATTGTTGTTCGACGTCACCGGACTCGGTCATCTTAAGAACAAGCTGCCAAAGCTCCTTCGCTTTTTCCATTTCACCGCATTCGGCATAAACGTTGGCGCAAGCGGCCAAATCACTTTCGAGAAAGCCGTTGTATCCGCAGACGGCGAGTTGTTCCGGCGTCAGAAGATTCCTGTACGCCGCGACGCGGTCGGCCAATTTCAAGGCCTTTTCCTTTTCCCCGGTTTTCACGAGAACCTCCAACGGTCGGGTCCGCGCCGAAAGATCGAACATGTACGGACCGGCGGCTTCGGTCAATTTTCTCCGTTCCTCGGAACCGGGAACCATCGCCTTTTCGAGATCAACTTTCGGAAAGAAGTCGGTTTCATGTTCCCTATAAAAGGGATGCGAAAGCGAATCGTACATCTCGACCGCCGCCTGGTGCAACAGTTTCATGTCGCCGGCTTTTTCAATCCGGCGAATCGCGTAAGTCCATAACCGTCCACGCTCCTTGGCGGTCGGCAGGTTCTTGAGAAGGGTAAGTGCCTCGTTATAAAGCTCCTCGGATTTTTCTGTGCTTCCCTCACGGCGGAAATCGTCGGCAAGTCGATACAGGAGTTGAATTTTCACATCGGGACGATTCAACTTGCGCACGTGTTCCAAACGTTCGGAGAGCGACATTTCGTCCAAACCGTTCCGGAACAGATCGAAGATCAGTACGTCCTGATCCTTTTCCGGCAAAGCGTCGATTTGCTTGAGAATCGCGCCGACATCCTTGACCCCACGTTGGTTAATCAGCCGTCGGATCGCCTGGGTGTCGTTGAATTTCTCCAGATGCTTGCGGACTTCCTCGCCCGTTTCCTTGTCCCCTTGGCCTTCAAAAGCGATCGCGACAGCGTAGAGTTCCTCGTCGAAACGCCCTTGCTCACAGGAAAGGCCCTTTTCCCGCAGTGCTTTTCGGGTCGAATCGACCAGTTCGACCATTTCTTTCGCCGCGACCTTGGCCGCCTCGGGCTGCTTGAGATCGAGCAAGCCGAGGATCGCGCTCTTGTAGTTGCCGATCCGGCTCCAGGCGTATTCCGGATCACATTTTTCCCGAGCACGGTTCAGGTTGTCCGCGACGCTTCCGGCATCGACGCAATTTCCCGTCACGCAGATGGCCCCCTCGGCACACTGAATGCCGATCGGCTTGAGCGAGGCGACGCGGATCGTTCCGACATCCTGCGGCTTCTTCGGATCGACCGGCTTTTCCGTGCGAAAACCACCGATCTCCCAGTAATCGGATTGCGTTTTCGGATCGTTCGCACGGTTCCAATGCAGATCGTACGGCTGCTCCGGCAACAGTCCCTCAATCGTGAAACGACCCGACTTATCGGTCGTCGTCTCGGCATAAAAACAACGTTCGCCCTGTCGGATATTCATCCAATTCCTGCCGCAACCGATGCTGCCGTCGAATTCGTAACGCCAACGGTATTCCAGGACGGCGTTCGGAATCGGCTCGCCGGTTTCGAGGTTCACGATCGTTCCCGTCACGGCGAGGAGCGGTTCCATCTTGAGTTCGATGTCATGCTGTTCGTACGGAACCGTCGCGTACGCCGCCCGGCCCGCCTTGCCGTCGTAAACGAAGATCCGCATCGTCCGGTTGGCCCGTTCGAACGCGAACCGGCCGTCCGCGTCGGTTTTCGGATACTCGCTTCGCCAATTCTGTTTGGTGCTCTTGCCCGGATAGGTCATCGGCGGATCGCTGAAGGAAACTGTCTGTCCCGCCGCGCCAATCCATTTTCCGTCAGCCGCCTGGATGAGCACGCGGCCTGTGAAAGCACTTTCTTCCCGGCTCGGCACGAGAATCACATGTTCCCTTACTCGTTTTTCAGAATCGAATTCGACGTCGAAGGTCCCCCTGGTTCCGAACCAGTCGTTTTCGCGGGCGTCCTCGAGATTATAAGCGTAATGTCCACTCCCAAGCGAAAGCGCAATGCAGCCGTTTTCGTCCGTCGTGTACCATCCGTGCGTCGTTTCGGGATGCCGGCTGGGCTGCATGCCGCGATAAATCGGCATATGAAATCCCGGCGGCGCTTTTTCCGTGCCGATTCGCTCGATACCGTGATCACTGCGACCCTTGAATTCGACGAACAGTTTTCGGCCCGGCAGCGGTTTGCCGTCCGGATCGCTCTGCAATTTCAGCGTCATCTTCGTCGCCGGTTCCATCACGATGTCGAAGTTTTCGACCGGCGGCCCCGGCAGGATCGCGAAACCGTCCTGCATCGGAAACGCCCAATCCCCTTTCGCTTTCGCGGCCATCACATACCACTGGTAGGGGGGCAACAGCAGTTCGTAGCGTCCCTCGGCGTCCGTCGTCGCATAGTTCCAGTTGTCGTTCAAGGTAATTCCCTGGCCCATCGTTTTGATTTCGAGACCGGCGACCGGCTCACCGTTCGGATACCGGACCGTACCGCGGACCGGGACCGTCTTGACGAATTCCTGGACGAGCAGGATCGGTTTGCCGTCGGCGACCGGCCAAAATTCCTTCGTGCGTGTATACCGATTGGGACCGTCGTGAAGCTGAACGGGCGGAACCGAAAGTTGCCCTGTCGCCCACGCCGGAAAATACGTGGCTTGTCCGATCCCGTTTTCGCCGGTTCGAATCTTGAGCGGCAGCCCGATTCCTTCGGCGGTTTTCAATTCGTTGCCGACCATACGCGGCGGGTAGGCAACGCTGTAGACCGAAAATTCGATTCCCGACAAGCCGTTGCCTTCGGTATCGACCGCCTGGATCGTCAGCGGAGCGGCCCCTTCGAGCGGCAGCACGATTTTGTCTTCGAGATTCACGTACAGCGGATCCCCTTCGGTTTCCGTCCTGTTTTTTTCGTCCCGGAAAAAGCGATAGGCCAATCCTTCGCCGTCCGCCCAGCCGCAGATCATCGTCGGCGGATTGTCCGGCGCGAAGGTCAGTGAGAAGTTCGGAAGCAATAGAATCCGTTCGTATCCGTACTCCGGCGTGCCGAGATAATATTCCTTGAGCGGCATTCCAGAGAGGGTTTTCACGGTTCCGGTGATCGTTTTTCCTTTTTTCAGGATGATTTTGTACTCGCGGTCGTCCTTGTTCGTTTTGACGACGCCGACGTAGGGTTCGCCGTCGATCGTTTTTCGGGCGATCAGACTCGCATTGCGGTTCCAGCGGCCATCCGCACAGGTCCAGAGAAGAAAACGTCCCTTTGAATCGCTCTGCAAATCGAGTTGACTTCCATCCGTAAACTTGACAACGATATTGGCCTCGGCGACGGTCGTGCCGTTCTCCGTTTGGACTTCGCAGTGAAACGGAACCGTCGACCGGACGACGCTCAATGCCGGAATCTGTTGGACGCCGATCGCTTTCGGCTCGGTAACGTAATCGTCGTCGGTTCCCGGCGGTTCCGAGGACGGCGTGGGAAGCACGACGGTTTTTGCAACGGGAGCAACGCCGCTTTTTTCCGGCGAGGTTCCCGCGGCGGGAGTCGGCGAAATCGCGGACGAAGTTTCCGAAACGGGTTTCGGCGTTTCCCAAGCGGGACAAATCGCAACGGAAAACAGGGCGGCGACGACGATTCCGAAAAGGATGCTTAATCGTGAAGTCATGGAAATCGGTCCTCTCTTTCGTTGGGGATCGAGCAACGCGACGATCCGCCGCTCGATCTGGCTTTGTTGTCGGGGCATCGTTACGGTACAGCCGATCCGTTGCGGCAAACGGAAGCCGCGATGGACGGACGAACTCAAGTCGAGTAGCGAGGCGGCGAAGTCGGAACCCTTTTCGCCGAGCCGAAGTACCTGATCGTCGCAGGCTTCTTCGCGGGCGGCCCGTTGCCGTGCCGCGAAAAACCAGACCAGCGGCTGGAACCAATAGACCGAACAGGCGACGCTCGCGAGAAGCTGCCAGGCGATGTCGTTGCGACGAATGTGTTCTAATTCGTGAATCAGGATTGCCCGGTTCGGCTTTTCATTCAAAAAATATCGCGGCAAGAGGACGGTCGGTCGTCGGAGTCCGACGACTTGCGGAACGGCGACGGCCTCGGAAATTTTGTACCGGACCGGCCGACCGATCTGGAGCGACCGCTGCAGTTCGTCGCAGAGTTCCAACCACGCCGGATGATCGAGTGTTGTTGCGCTGTTCAGGATTCCCGCGTAAACGGATCGACTGCGAAACAGCAGGAAAAAGCAGAAGGCCGCCCCGAGGAACCAGACAACCGCCCCGCCTCGCGAAAGCATTTTCGCGGAGAAAAATTCGAAAGAGATTCGTGGGGCGATAGGCGGAGCGGAGTCAGGTTCCGTCGTCTCCGCGAGAACGGATTCCCGGGCAACCGGCGGAAGTTCGATCGCGGGAACCGGCTCCGCGGCGATTGGACGAACCGGTTGGACCATCGGCATCGCCGGTTGCGTTGCCGCCTCGACGGGATATGTCGTTTCGTCAATCGAAACAGAGGCCGGGATCGCGGAGCTCGCGGGAGCGGGTGCAGCGATTGGAATGGGTTCCAATGAAGGCTCATGAACGGACAATCCCGTCGTGATTCGCGGAATCATCCCGCTTCCCAACGGCAGGAGCAGAATGACGAAAAACAGAATCCGAAAGAGATAATCACGTTCCGTCGGTCGATTCTTGAACAGGAGAATACCTCCGCCCGCGACGAAAAGGAGCGGCAACGACCCGATCAGGAGGACGAGAAAAATGTCGGTTAACATGGTAGCTGGAAGGTCAATTGTTTCGTGAACGTCGTATCAGTTTACGTTTTGTCCGATATACTGAAGCCGGTTTAAAAATTCCCGTATTCAATACGGTAGCAGCCCAACGAGGCTGCGGTTTGACCGAGGGCGAAGCCTACCGCCCATACCGGCTACGGTATACCGCTCTAGCGTCCCTCTTTTTTGGCGTCCCGGATCAGTTTCGCCAACCGGTCGTAATCATCATCACTCATTTTCTTGTCGGAAAGATCGAGCAGCGAAACGATCGCGCTTGAGACGGAGCCTCCAAAAAGCGAGTCGACGATCTCCCGCATGGCGTGAGTTTGCGTCTGTTCCCGGGAAACGGGCGATCGGTAGAGGAAGCGGATGCCTTCACGCCGGGAAACGAGAATTTCCTTGCGAACGAGCGTGTTCAAAATGGTTCGAACGGTCGAATAGGTCGGTTTCGGCTTGACGTCGAGGGAATCGAGCACCTGCGAAACGGACACTTCCCCCAATTGACAGACGGTTTCGACAAGCTGGCGTTCCCGGTTCCCAAGTTCAAAGTGTTTTTTTCGTGGCATAGTGATTTCTCAAATGAAATGTTATTTGTGTAACACATGTTATGATTATAACAATTCGGAAGCTGAGTGTCAAGGAAATTTTTATAAAAAATGATGATTGCGGATCCCGTTTGAAAAATGAACAGACGTGAACCGGAGCAAGAAGTCTGCGAAACACGGCTCTTTCGCGACTTTTTTCCCGAGACTCTCAAAAAGAATTTTTTTTGGAACTCAGTCGCCGGTCATAATGATCCGAAAGCCGACGTCGTAGATAGGTTGCTCATCGAGGTAGTCCTGCCGGAAAGAGATTTGCGCCCGCTTCGGCACGTCGTACCAGGAACCTCCCTTCACGATTTTCCGGTTCGGTTTTTCCGGTGATAAAGGGGTCGCCGTCCACTCCGCGACGTTGCCGTGCATGTCGAACAAACCCCAGGGATTGGGTGCGTAACTCCCGACGGCCGCCGAAACGCGACTATGATCGTTCACCCCCGGAACCGCCGGTCGCCAGGCCGGGAGCGTGTCCGCCCGCCCTTCCCAACTGAAACGGTCGATTTGCTGGTTGCTGATATCCGAAAGATTCGCATACGTCGAGAAATCGGTCTCCATGGTTCCATACCAAAGTGCGGAACGTGTTCCCGCCCGGGCGGCATGTTCCCACTGCTCCTCGGTCGGCAATGTGATCGTCTTTCCCGTCTTTTCCGAGAGCCAACGGCAGAATTCCCCGGCGCGAATCCAGGAAACGCGAACGACCGGTTGCTCCGGATGCGAAAGCGACCAGCCTTTTTCCCCGGGGCTGAAGTGCATGAAGTCGCCGAACTCGATCCGGCTGTCGTGCGCCGGATCGAAGGCGGAAAATTGCCGGTTCGTAATCTCCGTCCGCGACATCAGGAACGGCTTCGCGGATCCGTCGGCCGGAATCGGGACCAACTCGATTTCAATTCCCTCGGCAAGGGAAAGCCGGAGCCCTTTGCCGGGCTGTCCCTCGTTTACGCTTCGGGCTCCGAAATCAAGATCAGACCGCTCGACGACAGGCTCGTTGACCGTTCGTGTTCCGACCTCGGGTTTCAAAACCGCCGCCGGGTATTCGGCGTTCGGGTCATCGTCCAGCGGCGCGTGCATTCCCGTGTAACGTTGCCGCATTTCGTGACGCCGGGCAAACTGGTGTCGGACCAGCGCCGGGTTGTCGTTCCGGATAATGTCCCGCCAGTTCCCGTGAAACGGGGCGTTCAAATCAATCCAGGTCACGAGCCGGTCCCAGGCTTCCGCGTCCGGATCGACGCCGTAATGTCCCTGTTTGAGCAACTGGACGAGCCGTGTGGTATCGGCGTGATACTCCCACGGATGCGGAACCTGCATCGTTCCTTCCTTGGTCGAGGTCCGAACGAAACGTCGCAATTCGTAGTAGGCCCGCGAAAATCGGGATTTCTCATTGATGTAACTCCCGTGCTCCAGGAGCGGCTTTTGCGGGCCGTCCTCGAACGAAGCGATGCCAGGATATTTTTCGTTCCCTTCGTGGTGACATTCCGTGCAGTATTTGTCGAGCACCGGCTGAACTTCCCGGACGAACGAAAAACCGCGAGCCGGCCCGTACCAAGGTTCGATCGGCGAAGGCTGCGATCGGGCCGCTTTCGAGGAGATCGGTGCAATGACGGTGTTTTGCTCTTCGTGACAGCCGATGCAGGAGACGATTTCGCCCGGCATCGCGGTAATCCAACTTCGCATGACCTGGATCGCTTTGCCTTCCTCGTCCAACGGCTGCATCGCGATCGGGGTGTACGCCGGGACCGTGAAATAGGCGGAACCGTCGTCGTAAACCGGAACCGTCCCGAGAATCCGTCGCGGATCCCAAGGGCCGTCCATGCCGATGCTGTAAGGCTCCGCGCCCATACCCTGATACGAAAATTGATAAGAGTAAAGCCGGAGCGATTTGACGGTCCCCTTGCGGACGCCCGGCAAACCTTGTCCTTCGTAAATATTCGCGATAAACATTTCGGCGTCTTGCCGATCCGGCTCCGTCCGATCCGGAATGATCGGCGGTCGCGGGCGTTTTTTCAAAGGAATCGGTTCCAGCATCGCGTAGCCGGGCTCTTCGTGAATCAAAACCATGTTGTCGAACGTATCGACCAGATAAATGCCCCACGGCTTGTCCGGAGCGGGTTTGGCCGAGACGATCAGGAAATGTTCGTCCAGCGGCATCGGGTGAAGGAATTTCGGCCAGGTCCGTTCGATCGGCAGATCGAGCATGACCGGCTGCACCTCGCGGCCAAAGCCGGGGATGCGCTGGATCGCCCCTTCGCTTTCCCGGCGGCCCCGGGCGGGATCGAAAAGGACGAGATCCCCCATTCGCGGGAGCTCGTGATGCCCGCCGACGACGGCGACGAACTTGCTCGAAGTGTTCGGGACCGGTTGGGCGAAGAACATCGAGCCTGGCCAATACGAACCGCTGCCGTAGTATTCCGTCTGGTTCGTGCCGTCCGGATTGGCGTGAAAAAGAATCCGCGAAAAGGCGTGCGGGATGTCGGTGTATTCCCAACGCAAATAAAGGAGCCGTCCGTTGTTCAAAACCGTCGGACACCAATCCTGATCCTGTTCGTAAGTCAACTGCCGAATCCGCCCGTCCCGATCGTAACGATAGAGATTACAGGTCGCCGCGTCGCCGTTGACGCAAGGAACTCCCGCAAAACAGGCCGTGGAACAGAACACGACATTGTCGTCCGGCAGGTAGCAGGCATCATAGCAATCGACGTCCGCATCAGGAATCAGCGGCAGTTGACGGACCCGCGAACCGTCGACGTTTGATTCGAAAACACGCCAATGCCCGTCCTCGTTGATCGAGCTGAACAGGATTCGGTCCGCGTCGAAATGCAGATCGACATCGCCGATAAAACGACCGCCCTCCGGCTTCAAGACATTTTTTAAAACCGCTTTCGATTTCCAGTCCGAAAGGGTCGCGAGACTGTTGTCGTAACCGGTTTTCGGCAATTTCGTGTTGGCGTGATAGTTCAACGGCAGGCCGAGTTGGTTTTCCCCGCGTCGAATCAGGAGCAAATGGTCGAAATCGAGCAGCGGATTGGCCAACAGCGTTTCGCGTCGCAGGGCGTCGAGCGCGGCGGCGGCTTCTTCGTCGCCGGTTCCTCCCCGGGATTTTCGCAAGGCGTCGAGTCGGCCCGAAAATTCCGCCCCGCGTGGATAACGTTCTCCGAAGGTTTCGCTCAAGTAGCCGATCGCACGATCCAAAGCGTCGATCTCTTCCTCGATTTTCGACCGAGGCGACGCCGGAACCCTCAGCGAGCCGTCCAGATAGCGAACCATATTCGAGGCCAGGGACTCGAAATTCCGGCGATGACCGCGCGGGGCCTTATCGTACATCGCCCCGATATGGCAGGGGACGGCGAGGAGCTTTCCTTTTTCGAGCGGGTATTCCAGATACGGGATGTTCCGTTGTTCAGGATTGACACCGATCGGATGCCCTTTGCCCGCTTCAAAAAGCGACCAGCAGGGATATGTAACATTGGAGAGCCAAAGAACGCCGCGATCCCAATCGAGGCCGGTAAAAATCGGATGGGCTCCGACGGCAGGTTGCAGCCCGGACTGATCGCGGTCGTTGCCGAAAACCAGCGGTTCCGTTTTGACGGTGTCGAGCCCCATCGGCTCAAGCAGTAGCGTTGCCGTTCCGGTCAAAAGCACGCCGCGGTCCGTTCCGAGAAATTGTTGCACCGATTGCAGGAAATTCGAAGAACGAAACGCCGAGCCTTCCGGCAGCGGCTCGGCGGTATGAATCCAGAGAACGGAAAACGAATCGGGCGAAACACCGGCTCCGGAAGAATCGACGAATCGGCCGTCGGCGCCCAAATGCAAAAGCGTCGCATCGAAAAGGCGTTCCGCGATTTCCCGGACGGTCATCGATTCGAGACTCGGCGGCCGCTTCGCCGGTTCGTCCAAAAGCACGGCTGCACACAATTCGTTATTCGGCCCGTTCGGTGCGACGGCGGCTTGCAGTGACTCGTGCGACCCGACGACAAAAACGAACAGTAACGGCAGCAAGGGCAAACGGTGGAGTATCATGGTTTTTGTATTGCTAATGTGCTGCGCAATAATTTTTGATCTGACTTTTCGTCATCCCCGCGCAGGCGGGGATCCAGAGGTTACGGTTTCCCTCTGGACCCCCGCCTGCGCGGGGGTGACGATTTCATTCCAAAATCAAGGGTCAATTTTTTCCGGGACTCCGTACACCAATTTTCTCTGTACTTCCTCCATGTTTCCGTGCCTTCCGTGGCAAAGAAGCACGTTCTCTCAGGAACTCACTCCCGGCACGGGTGGCGTGTACAGTCCGTCGGCTCCCGGCAAGAGCGGCGGCTCCATTTGAAGCGAAATGTCGGCTTCGGCCGGTCCGTAAACCTCCCCCGCGGCGAGCGCCTCGTCCCAAAGAACCTCTTTGCCGTTGCGACAGGCCATAAATCCCAGGATTCCGGCCATCGTCGTCCGAATCATCCGCCGACCGTCGTTGATCGGTTTGCCCTCGGCGATCGAGGTAAACAGTTCATATTGCTCCTGGACGTACATGTCCCGCTCCCGGTCGCCGGCCGTCCAGGTTTTGTTCCCTTTCAGGTCGGTGAAGTACGGCTTGTCCATCGCATGGAAATGGCAGCGGCCTTTCGTTCCGTGCAGGACGTCTTTGTTCGAGTTGAAACAGTGCATCGCGGTCCGGGTCATGCCGTAAATCTTTTTGCCGTCGGCGAAATTGAGGATCATCGCGCTGTGATCGAACAGGTCTCCCATCGTCGGGATAAACATCGAGGAGCGGCCGCCGACGCCGTAGGCGCTGACCGGCGTTTCGTCGCCGAGGGCGGTCATCACCGAATCGATGTTGTGCAACAGCGATTGCAGGATTTCGTCGCCGGCCAGCCAGGTGAAGTGATACCAGTTGCGGAATTGGTATTCGGTTTCCGTCCAGCCGGGCTGTCGCTCGACGAGACTGTACGGCGTGCGAACGTAATCGCATTGGATCGAAACGACCTCGCCGATTTCGCCGTCGGCGATCCGGCGGAACGCTTCGCGGCGGAGCGTGTCGTAGCGATAACAGAGGCCCGAAACGATCGCCGTGCCGTTCTTTTCGGCGATCTCGGTCGCCTTCCGCACGATTTTGATCCCGGCAGCGTCCAGCGCGTGCGGCTTCTCGACGAACAAGTGCTTCTTCGCCTCGGCGGCCGCCAATGTGTAATGCGGATGGAATCGTGAACCGCAGGCGATGAGCACCGCGTCGGAATTTTCGATGCCCCCTTTGTAACCGTCCAGGCCCGAAAAGCAGCGGTCGTTCGGGACATCGACACGCTCGGGATGTTCGTTTTTCAAGGCGTCGCGGGCTCGTTTGGCCCGATCGTCGAACGTGTCCGCCATCGCGACCAATTTCACGTTCGGGACCGCCGTGAAAGCGTTGATCGCGGCACCGCATCCCCGGCCGCCACAGCCGACCAGACCGATTTTGATCATGTCGCTCCCGGCGGCGTGAACGCCCCGGGCGGCGGAAACCCCGAGCGCCGCCACGCCGAGCGCCGTCCCCGTTTTCAAAAAATCCCGCCGCGATGTTTGTCTGTTCGTGTTCATGAAAAACCTTTCCTGATTGTGAGTTTGTTGCACGATAGTGGATATTTCTTCTCACAAAGGCACGAAGATCACAAAGGAAGATTTGGAATTTCCAACACCTTCGTGTCCTTTGCGCCTTTGTGAGAAAAAATGTTTGTGATCGTCAAACGACGATGCCGCCGTGTTCGGCGGAGCGGTAGGCCGCCTCGCAGAGCAGCACGTTGCGGAGCCCTTCTTCGCCGTCGAGCGGTTTGCCGTCGAGGATCGATAAAGCGTGTTCGTCGACCACCGCCTGATAAATATTTTCCGGCGTGTCGATGAAAAAGTTTTCCTGTTTCGTAAACGTGTCGAGTTCGAGCCGTTGCCGAATCGGCTCATCGGCGTAACCGGAAAGCTGGAACAGCGTCCCGTAACTCCGCAGCGCGGCCTCGGAGCCGTAGACTTCGTAGCCGAGTCCGGACAGCGTCCCGCCGAGTCCGCCGCGCCGATCGCAGAACGAAACGCGCACGGAACAGTCCAAACCGTTTTCCAGCCTCAATCGGATGAAAGCGCCGTCTTCGACCTTGATCGACATCCTCTTGGGATAATACGTCGCGGCGAGCGATTTGATGCGGCTCTCGAACAAAAACTCGGCCATGTAAAAACAATGGCTCGCGACATCGCCGATCGGCCCGCCAAGCTCGCCGGGATCGGAGCATCGCCAGGTCGCCGCCTCGGCTGGATCGTAACCGTACTCGAATTCCATGTGGATGCAGGCGTCGTTCACGGTACCGAGTTTTCCGCTACGGATCATGTCCCTGGCCTTCCGGTTCAGGACGTTTTTCGTCATCATGTGATCGACGCTCAAACTGAGCTTTTTGGCCCGGGCCAGCTCAACCAACTTTTTGACCTCTTCGCTGTTGACTCCGAGCGGTTTGTCGGCGAGGACGTGTTTGCCCGCTTCGAATGCCGCCCTCGCCAGCGGGACGTGCGTCCGGTTGTTCGAGACGATGAACACGGCCTCGACCGCCGGATCGGCCAGCACGGTCGCCGTGTCGGCGTACCATTTCAAGCCGAGCCGTTCGGCGTCGGCCTTTCTCTGCGGGGTCCGACTGGTTGCGCCGATCAGCTCGGCGTATTTCGGTCGGCCGACACGCTTGGCGTCGCAGCCGAACCCTTCTTTGGCGATTTTGTTCTCGGCGAACCCGCCGAAACCGAGTATGGCGTATTTAATGGTTTTCATGGTTTGGTAATGAGTGTTGTGTCTCACGAAGGCACGAAGAGCACAAAGGACAACATGGTTTTCTTACTCTTTGTGAACTTTGTGCCTTTGTGAGAAAAAATATTGTTACAAAAGAATTAGCGGGTTTCTTCGACACCTTGATCGAGCGCGAAATACGGCTTGCGTGTTTTCCAGGCTCCCTTGGTGAAATCGGGGAACTCGACGGGCCGGTTTTCGGCGATCGAGCGGCCGGAGAGTTCGACGACGGCGCTCATCGTCACCGAATCGTAAACGTCCAGCGGCGCCGGCCCCTTGGCGAGGACGGCGTCGACCAACTGCCGGAGCTCGCAGCCGTCGGTGCCGCCGTGTCCGCCGGCATACGTTTCGCTCCAGAAACGATGGTTGTACTTTGCTTCGTAAGGAGCCCACGGCTCCCACTCACCGGGCCGGAGGGAAACCCCTTCGAGATAAACCGAGCCCTTTTCTTCGTCGTAAATCCCTTTGGTTCCCTGCACCATCCAGCGATTGGCGTACGGCCGGGGGAGTTGCGTGTCAAGGTTCAGGACCACCGTTTTTCCCAAGGCGGTTTTGAGAATCGACGTGACGACATCCCCTTGCGGAAAAGCGGTGGTCGCACCGGGATGTTCGGCACCGAAACGCTCTTTGGCCCGAACGTTGACCCCTTTGGCCGGGGTCGCGACGGAATAAATTTCCGTAAAGCGGTCGCCGACGTTGATGTCGAGCCAACTCAAAACCGGCCCTAACGCATGGGTCGGATAATAGTTGCGATTGTACTTCTTGAAGTACTGAATTTGCCAGCGTTCGCCGCCGTCCGCATTGTAATAGAAATAGTCGCGGCAATCGTGCGAATAGGCACATTGGGCGTGAACGATTTCGCCGAACAGACCGAGCCGGATCATGTTCAGCACCGCGAGGTTGTCCTGCCGGAAGCTCCAATTTTCAAGCATCATGCAGGGAATCTTGAACTTTTCGGACGCTTCGATCAGCTTCCAGCAGTCCTCGACGCTCGTCGCCATGGGAACCTCGCAGCCGACGTAAACGCCTTTCTCCAAGGCGGCCAGGCTGATTTCGGCGTGCAGCGGCCAACCGGCGGCGATGATCGTGAGGTCGAGTTTTTCCGTATCGAGCAGTTTTCTCCACGCATTTTCGTCGTCGGCGTAAACCGTCGGGGCTGGCTTTCCGGCATCGAGGCAAATTTTGGCGGCCCGTTCGGCGGCGGCTTTGAGGAGATCGCAGACGGCGACGACTTCGACCTCGGGGAACGTGAGGAGATACTGCATCAGCGCACTGCCGCGATTGCCGGTTCCGATCACGGCGAGGCGGATTTTTTTCGAGTCGGTTTGCGCGACGGCATTCCAGGCCAAGGAAGCGGCGGCGATCCCGGCGGCGCTTTGTTTCAAAAAGGTTCGACGTTTCATGATAGATATCCTTGAGATAATGATTTTCCGTCTCCCTCGCGGGGAACGACATGAGCTACGAAAAAATCGTTGATCTTACTTTCCGTCATCCCCGCGCAGGCGGGGATCCAGAGGGTACGGTTTCCCGCTGGACCCCCGCCTGCGCGAGGGTGACGAAATTTATTCCAAAATCAGGGGCAAATTTCATCGGGGATTCGGCAATGACTTTTTATCTTGCATATCGATCCGCGACCTTCTTGAAGGCGTCGATGCACGCTTGGATGTGTTTTTCTTCATAAACGGGATGCGTGAAGAAGCACATGGTCCGGTCGGTCATCCAACGCGCGGTCTTGCAATCGACCTTCGAATAATCGATCTTCCGGGCCTTCGGGTCCTCGAATGGATAATTCGCCGTTCCGAAACCGTTGCGTTCGAGGAAGGCTCGTTCCTTGTACATTTCCGGCCAAAGCACGCTGTAAACGGGGACCCCTTCCGCACCGACCGCCTTGATGAACGTCTTGATATCGCAACTCAATTTGTCGAGATCGAGCACGAACGGAGCCCACCAATACGCGTTCCGGCGCTCCGCCGTGTCGATCGGAGCATGTTGCACGACGGGGTGATTTCCCAGGGCGTCGAGGAACATCTTCCCGTTGCGGATGCGATTTTTGAGATTCCACGAATCGAATCGGGCCAATTCGCAGAGGCCGATTTGCGATTGCATCTCGGTCATCCGAAAGTTGAAGCCGACCCGTTTGTGAATGTACATGAGCTTCCCTTCCATTTCGAGCAGGTTGAGCCGCTCCTTGACGTCGTAACCGTGATCGCGGAACGAACGACATTCCCAGGCCAAATCCTCGTCGTCGGTTACAACCATGCCCCCTTCGCCGCCGGTCGTGAAATGCTTGCTCTGGCAGAAGCTGAAACAGCCGGCATCGCCGAGGGTTCCCGCTTTTTTGCCTTTGTAAACGCCGCCGAAACATTGGGCGCAGTCCTCGACGACTTTGAGCTTGTGTTTCCGTGCGATTTCCATGATCGGATCCATGTCGGCGACGACGCCATAAAGATGAACCACGAGAATCGCCTTGGTCCGCTCGGTGATCTTGCTCTCGATGTCGGCCGGATCGATCAGGTGATCGGTCCGAACATCGGCGAAGACCGGGAGCGCTCCCGCCTGCATCGCGCAGAACGACGAAGCGATAAACGAATAGGAAGGACAGATCACTTCGTCGCCTGGACCGATTCCAAGCGACGCCAATGCGACATGCAGCGCCGCGGTGCCATTGGTCACGCTGATCGCGTGTTTCGAGCCGTTCCACTTCGCCCAGGCTTTTTCGAATTCCTGACCGATAGGGCCGGTCCAATAATTGACCTTGCCGCTGCGGAGCGGTTCCATCGCTTTTTGAATGGTCGATTCCTCGAACGACGGCCACATCGGGAACGGTTCGTTCCAGACAGGCGTTCCCCCTTCCAATGCGATCTTTTCAGCGGACATGATTTTCTCCATGATTAATGAACTGTGCAATAAACTTTGATCTCACTTTCCGTCACCCCCGCCTTCGCGGGGGTGACGGAAATTTACTCGTCCCCGAGCCCCAACAGTGGGTCGTTCAAAAAGACCGGTTTGTAACCGCGTTCGGTGAGGAACCCGAACGCCCGGTCGAGGCGGTCCCAGTGATCCGGCAGGTAATTGACGTAAAACGGCCAGAAATATTGTTCGTGTGTCATCAGGTCGACGAACTCGGCCGTTTTCGGATCGGCGATTGCTTTTTCGAGCGTCGGCACGACGGCCTCGAGCTTGACGAGATTAACGACCATATCCATTTTCGAGAAAACGATGCCGCTCTCCGTATCGAGGAGAAAATCGTTCTTCGAAAGATACTCGCAACGCCCGACGTCCATTTGGTAGGCGACCGAATAACCGCCGTCCGGTTTTTTCGTGAAATAGCCGCTGAGTGCCGTCACTCCGTGAGCGGCCAGCGGTTTATAGGTCTCCGGTCGAATTTGACCAAAATGGATGACCGTCGAGGGGAGGTAGGTTTGATCGCCGGCGAATCGCTTGATTTCCGTCTCCATTTGAACGAAGTCGCCGATCAACGTTTCGGCGGAAGCGTCTTTGTACGGTTCGCCGGGATGCTCGCGCTTGGCGTGAAACAGCAGGCGGAGCCAGTCGGCGTTGTCGTTCCATTCCGATTTGTATTTGTCCGAAAATTGCGAGAGATTGAAATACTCCCTCTCGTCCGACGTTTCATAGAACAGGTTCAACGCGAATTTCGTGCCGTATTTGCGATGCAGTTCCCGACACTTACCGAGAAAATCATCGTCGAACAGGCTCTTGTACGAGTTTTTGTGAATTTCCCGCAAGCAGTAAATCGTGTCGTCGACCGTAAAGCGATATCGGGGAAACGAATTCCGCAACCACCAGACCGTGATCCGCGCTTCTTGGACGTTGCCCGAGGGATCGACCGAGCGGACGAGGATTTCGTTCGTTTTTTCGCGGAGTTCGATCTCCGCTTCGAACAGTTTTCCGTTGCGTCGGCTTTCGAGGCCGTCGACCGAGACGACCGCGTCCGGCGGAGCCTCGCCGGAGACCTTGATTTTCAGAGCGATCGGCGGCCCGTCGGCTCCTTCGTGGACGCCGATCACCGGATCGCCCGAGCGGCGATGCAACACCGCCCCGGAAAACGGCCGGTCGATTCGAAGCGCATTCCCCCCGGTTGCCGTATCGGCGGAGACCGCGGCGATTCCCCAGGAAAGGCCGACGGCCAACCCCGAGGCGGTTGATAAAAATTCGCGTCGTTTCATTATTGATTTCCAGAAAAAATTTGAACCTTATTTTGAAATGATACCGTCATCCCCGCGAAGGCGGGGATCCATAGGGAACGGTTTCACTATAGATTCCCGCCTTCGCGGGAATGACGAAAAAAGTTCGTTTTTTATCCGGGACTCCGTATTGAGATTGATGAAGCGTTTCGAGCGCCGTCGTTTTGATCTTGGCTCTCTGAACAATGGCATTTCCCTCGAATATAAAAACCCCGAAACAAATAATCAACATCCATTTTGCATAAATCGCATCAATTTGGCTATTCCGACAAAATCTCATCCAAAAAAACAGCTATGATCGAGATTCAAAAAAGAGCCGCAAGTTGCGCTGCAGCGCTCACTACGACATCATTCCGCGCGGAGTTTCGCGACCAGGCGGTTCCAGACTTCTCCCGAAGCGAGGCCGTTCAAGGCGACGCTGCCGTCCGGCTGCAACCGTATCTCGATCCGGTTCGGCGTTGCCAAAATGTTTTCCGCATACCGCGACGTCAAAAAATAAAATCGCTGATTTGAAGAACCGACCCAGGGCCGCTCCGTCGAGGCGACCGATTCGACGAACGGTCCGTCGATCAAAATGTCGCTCACGGCGATCAGGGCATTCCAGTCGTCCCGGTCGGCGGCACGCAGTTCCGCGAATTCGTAACCGGTAAATGTGAGAACCGACAAGCCGGATTCGCGAAGCCGTTTCCCAAGCCGAGCAAGCGGCGCCGCCTGTTCGAACGGCTCCCCGCCGAGAAACGTGATCCCCTCGATTTCCGGAACGTCGAGCACCTGCTCCGCGAGAGCATCGATGTCGTACCAACTGCCCCCCTCCTCGGGCCAGGTCCAAGGGACGGCGCAGCCGGGGCAACCCCGCGAACAGCCTTGCACCCAAATCACGAACCGCGATCCCGGCCCTTCCGCCCGGCTCGAAGGGATGATCCGATGTACCCGAAGCCGCGATTCTTCAATCGATACGGCGGGCTTTCCTGTTGGGAGAAGAGGGTCGTTCATTCCAAGAGTTGGGAAAAGCCGAAGTTTCTCCGGCGCCGAAAACCACATGAGGTTCGAGGGCCAGGCGAATGTGCGGCTTGACGGCACAACGCAGGCACAAATCGTCGAGCGAACGAAACGGCCCGCTTTCCTCGCGATTCCGGACGATCGTCAAGGCGAGGCTCATTCCGACCGAAGGGATCGCGGCAATCGTTTCCCGGGCAGCCTGATTGAGATCAACCGCCCTGGGCTCGGGCTTGGGCTTTGGGATTTCAAGCGGTTCGTAACCCGGAAAAGGGCTCATGATCTCCCGGGCCAAAGCGTAAACATCATTTTCCGGGGAAGACGCCGGTTCCGGCCGCCCGGGCGGCGCGGGGCGGACCTGCGCGGAAGATCGCGGAGCCGGACGAGAAGCGGGAGATGCCGACGAGCCGGTCGGGGAATCCTCCCAGGACAATCCGTATTCCCGCCGAATCCGTGCGATTCGATCGGGAGCCGGCGGTTCCTGTTTCCGCAGGGCTTGCGAAGCGAGATAAAATTTCCGGCGAAGGACGACTTCTTCGCGTTCGAAAACCATGTGGGCGAAACCACCCCACCAAAGTCCGAATACCAGGAGAAACCAAGGGAAACCCAACCAAAACGGGGCTTGGGTCAATGCAAAAACGAAGAGGAGGGCAATGAGCAGGAAATAGGCCGCGGCATAGAGAATCGCGTAGAGGTAGTATTTGATCGCATTCGTCCATACACCGGCAATCGCCCAGCCGGGAAACGTTCCGCCGGGAAGGGTGCCTACAATCAACCATAAAAACCACCAGTCCATTTTCTACTCAAGCCGGTTTAAAATTTCCGTTTTCAGCACGGCAGCGGCCCAACGAGGCCGCGGTTTGACCGAGGGCGAAGCCTACCGCCCCTACCGGCTACGGTATCTCACAGGGTAAACGTCAAAACAATGGAACGGTCCTCTTGAATTTCTTCCGATTCGAGAGCGAGCCCGCATTCGGCGGAACGGGCCAAAAGGACCTCATGCACATGCTCCTGGACGAGACGTTGAAACTCCGTTTCGATTTCCCCGGCGATCGCATCGGCCTTTTTTTCGTCGATATTGCCGACAATCCAGAGTTCGTAGTTCGATTCCTCGTTCTTTCGATATAACAGGACGGCACATTCCTGATAAGCGAACGCCGCTCCGTGCACCATCGCGTGGGAACGACCGCCGAGCGATTCGAGCGTCTTTCGCGTCCAATCCAAATCCTGCATCAAGGTTTCGCGAACGAAGTGCCGCGGCTCCGCGATCACGGTTTCCGTTCCCCTGTTCGTCGTCGCGGCGGCCGCTTGAGCCGCCCGGTTTCGAGCGGCATGCAGGTGCGGGAAAAGGATCTGTTGGAGCTCCGAGGAATAAAGAGTCTTTTCCTCCAGGAGATCGTTAGGCAGTTCGTTGCAGTTCCGGCAGATCGCATGGGCGAGCGCTCCCGCCCCCAAATTCGCAAGATAGATCAACAAAAAAGGCGTAAAAGAAATCGTAACACTCATGATCGACTCCTGATATTCAATTGTTCCTGATACGGTTTCGGGCCAAACAGCACTCCTCCTCAATGGTTCCGGTTTTCAACGTGTTGTTCCCCGAGTAACTGATTGTCTTCTTCGTAATAATCGGGCTTGTAGTCGGAATCGACCGCCTTGGCCTCCATGATCTTTTCCAGGAGCGGGATCAATTCGAGACACGACTTTCCCTTGATTCCAAACGTCTCCGCTTCGATCGTTCCGTCAGGGCCAATACGGATTTGAATTTTTTTTGTCATGGGAAGTGGGAAGTGTTTGAAATAACTTGATGGGCAGCAGCCGGGAGCGTGAGCGACCGGTTGTCGAACACGGCAACGCAGGGCCAATCTCGCGCTAAGGAGCCGTATCAAAACAACCTTTACATGTGCAGAAAAAAATCGAAGACTTTCATTGTATGTTTTTTTAACACAGAACACACGAAAAGACGGAAAAACTCGGAATTTTTAGTTTTCCGTTTATTCCGTTATTCCGCGTATTCCGTAGTTAAAAAAGGAGGATTGCTAAGGTTGTTTGTTACAGGTCCTAATGCTTGGGGCTGCTGTTTGCCGCGTTTGATTTTTACGCGATATGGATGTTTGTCTTACAAATCGATCATTCGACCGCCGCGGGAAGCGCAGACGTTTTCGGCTTCGCCCGGCTCGGGAGTATTTTGGTAGGTCTTGTACTCTTGCGGGGACGTCGCGGCGACGGCCCGGGTGTTCGCCCAGGCCCGGAGGGCGAAAATCTGCTCCGCCTGCGTCTGCGAAAGCGGGACGGTGTTCCTGATCGCCTTGAGAAAATCGTCCCGGACCAGCGAACGGGACTCGGCGAACGCTTCAAATAGGGCGGAAACAACCACCTGTTCGATTTCCGCTCCGATAAACCCTTCCGTCAACGAAGCCAACTCGCCGAGAAACGCTCCCGAAACCTTGAGCTCGCCGATCACCTCTTTCGACTTCAGTCGCTTTTTCAAATGAACCTTGAAAATCTCCTTGCGCTCTTCCAAGGTCGGCAGATCGACGAAAAAAATCTCATCGAACCGGCCTTTGCGAAGCAGTTCGGGGGGCAAATTCGCGATGTTGTTCGCCGTCGCGATCACAAAAACCGGCTTTTCCTTTTCCTGAATCCAGGTCAAAAACGAACCGAAGACCCGTGTCGCCGTCCCCGAATCGCCGCTGCTGCCGATTCCGGAAAACCCTTTTTCGATCTCGTCGATCCAAAGCAGCGAAGGGGAAATCGCTTCCGCCGTTCGAATCGCCGTCCGCATGTTCTGCTCGCTACTCCCGACGATGCCGCCGAACAGTTTGCCGATATCCATTCTCAAGAGCGGCAATTGCCAAAGCGAACTGATCACCTTCGCCGTCATGCTTTTGCCACAGCCGGGAACCCCGGTCAGCAAAATCCCTTTCGGGGCGGGCAGGGAATACTTTTTCGCATCGTCCAACCAGGATTTGTCCCGTTTCCGCAACCAGCTTTTCAAATTATCGAGCCCGCCGACGTCTTGAATGTTCAAATCCGATTCGATGTATTCGAGGATGCCGGTCTTTTTGATGATCTGACATTTTTCTTCCTGGATAATCCGGACGTCGCTCTCATCAAGCCGGTTCCTTTCGACGGCGGCATGGGCGAAGGCGTTTTCGGCTTCGCTCAAGGTCAAACCGAGAGCGGCCTTGACCAGTTTTTCCGCCGTATTTCCCCGCATGTCGAAGGTGATCGAGCCTCCGTAATTGCTCTGCACGAACTGCTTGAGATTGCTCATGAGCTCGGTCGCGTCCGGCAGGGGAAAATCGAGGATCGTAACGTCCTTTTGCAATTCGTCCGGCAAAAGCAAAACCGGGGAGATGAGGATGATGTTTTTCGGAAGTGATTCTTTCGTGCAGGGGACCAGATCGCGAAGTTTGCGGACGACCTCGTCGTTGACCGGGCGGTTGCGGTACCCGAAATGAATGTGAAAATCGCGGAGAACGAAGACGGCCGGCTCCTGCATCTTCCGGATCGCGTTGAGAGCGGCGATCGGGTTGGTGGTGTTCGAGACCGGCGAGTGTTCGGAGGAAACAAGCCCTTCGGTCAGACTCCAGGTGTACAGTTTGCGGGTTTTTTTGATGAGCGTTTCGTTTTCGACCAACGATTTGAGGGCTTCGAGGAATCGTTCCTCTTCCCAGGTCGTGATGTAGAGAATCGGAAACCGCGCCCGCAGGAGATGAACCAAATGTGTTTCGAAGGGACTCGGCATGATTCGCTCGACAAAAACGGTTTTTCTTGTTTTCGGTCGGAAAATATCGACAACCAAATTTTATCGAAAACGCAAACGCTTATCAATAGCTTGGTCGTATCGGTCGAACGAGGACTGCAAAGTCGAACACGACAAACAACAGCCTGAAGCGCCAGCGCCGGGTTGGCCCTCGCGTTTCTTTCTTGGGATCCGTATCAAAACAACCTTTTCATGGGCACAAAAAACCGAACATTTTCATTGTATGTTTTTTAACACGGAATACTACGGAAAGACGGAAAAACACGGAATTTTTATATTTCCGTTTATTCCGTTATTCCGCGTATTCCGTAGTAAAAAAAAGAGTGATTGTAAAGGTTGCTTTGTTACAGGTCCTTGGATAACCGGGCGCTGACGCTTCCGGCTGCTGCCCGATTCGTTTTTTTTCTGAAGTTGGCCTTACGGAATACGGTATAGCTCGATCTCGTCGAACCAGCAGATGTCGTTGGCCGATTCCTGGTTGCGGACGGCGATTTGGACGACGAGCTTCTCGGCCTGGGCCGGAACGACGACGACCCCTTCGGCTTTCCCGTTCAAAAAGTCGAACCGGCGGTCGGCCTCGACGCGAACCCAGGCTCCGTCCGCCGATTGCCAACGAATCACGAAATACGGATAACCGTATCCGAGCGACTTCGCTTGGGCGGAAACGTAATACCGTTCGCCCTCTTTTGCCGGGACCGGTTGCAGAAAACAGCCCCAGGCGATGCCGCTCAATTTGGCGGAGCCGTCGCCGAAACTGCCGTCCCAGCTCCCTTGGCCGGAGGACGTTTTGTCGTCTTGCCAAAACGACCAGCCGGCCGGGTACGGCGAGGTGTCCGACTTCTTTTCAAACGACGGGTTGTGCAGCAGGTTGACCGCCGTACCCGCCTGTTTTTCCCGGTCGAGAACCGTCCGGGCCGCTCCGACCGGGTCTTTGATCTGACGGAGCGTTTCCGTCAGGCCGGGAATCGCGGTCTCCCAGGGCGTCCCGGGACCCCACCAGCATTGGTGTTCGCCGTACACCCAAACATATTGATCGGCGGCGGCCAATGCCGCGGAAAGATTCTCGCGGAGCCGGTCCAATCGTGTCCCTCCTTCTTTCGGCCCGCGATAATACTGGTGTCCCTCCGGATTGGAAAACATGTCGAGATAAAACCCGAACCCCGCCTGTCCCTGCGAGCGGTACTTCAAGCGATTTTCCGGAGCGATCAGCCGCATTGCCGGTCCGGTCCAGGAAATCATCTCGACAGCCGTTTGATAATATTCCGACTCGCCGTCGAGGTAAGACCCGTTTTCGCAGCCGTCGACCAACACCATCTCCGATGGTGCAGCGTCGAACATCCCGTTGATGAACGCCGGCAGCAGCCCGTAATGATCGATCGAGAGGATCACGACCGGATTTTCGCTCCGCCCGGCCCGAAAGTTGATGCTGTTCAACCAGAGCGAAAGAACGACCGCGTCCGGAAATTCCCGAGCGAAGGCGGCGAGAAATTCCCGGCCGCGTTGCCTTGCCAGCCGTTCGGTTTCCGCGAACGAGAGGCCCGATTTCGGGTCGTACCGGAACATTTCCGCACCGTAGGATTCGAAATCGGGGGCGAGGCCTTTCATTCCCGCCTGTTTCAAGAACTGGCCACACATCGCCGTTTTCTCGCAGAGGATTTTCCAACCGGCATCGTCATTCCAGGCGATCGTGCCCGGGGTCGCATTGAGCCGCAGGAAATTCTCGTCGAAGCTCGTCCACTCACACTCTTTCAGGTCGACAAGCGGCCCTTCGAACCATTCCGCCTTCCAAGGAGTCGTGTCCCAGAAGTGATTGGTCGAATGCGTTTTCCCTTCGCCGTCGACCACGCGGACCTCGAACATCGTCCCGTCGAACGGCGTGGTCGCCTGCATCGAGCGATGGTGCTCTTTCAGGAACTGCGTCGTCGGCATGTCCCAACCGAGTTGGATCAGCTTTTTCGACAACCCGCCCGGCTCGGCGGCGAAAGCGATAGCTGGGAGCAAAACAGCAAAAAAGCTCAAAATGTAAAAGGAAATTTTTTGGGTCATTGTATGGTGATTTGTTGAGTTAATGAGTTCCAGAAAAAATGTGAACGATTTCGTTCAGAGCCGCGCCCGTAAGGAAGCGGTT
>JAVBQI010000099.1:0-7405 GCA_031549145.1 Thermoguttaceae bacterium
CCGCTTGGATCATGCGACGGCGATCCTCGGGCGAAAGTCGGTTGTTTTGGGTTTTTATTCATATTCATCAAGGAAAAAGCTCGCTTACAAAACCGCTATTTTAACCCGCTGTCCTACCAGTCGCTGAGACTTGGCCGGTAAAGACTTACTCTATGAAAACACAGCATTTGTGAAAGGAATGTAACGAATACACCGAATTTAATCCCATTCTTCTATCCGAGCGTCCCCGTGGGTAGCCCAAGCTTGCGAGTTCGAGAATAATGGATCGGCTGCCCCAACTTGTGTCGAGCAAACAGTGAAGTCGCCCATGTCTAATGCGAGTGTGCCGACCCTTTTCGGGATTTCGATCTTCCTTAACTCCTTGTCCAATACTTGTTTGACTTGTCGATTTTACACGTTATATTTTTTCGTTCCGCGAAACAGACGCCGGCTCTGCTGGGTATTTTCGCCCGTGCGGCTCGCACCAACCGACGAAGGGATAGCGGAATCAAGGAAGTACGTTAGGTACCGAGCTTTCCGGTGCCGCGAGACGATTCGTCCCGGCATCGGAAGAGTTTTTTCCTTTCCTTGTACTTTTTTGTCCATGCCTTGAAAAACCCGCCGTCGTTCCGCCGGTCGGCGTCGATTCCACCATTTGATGAAACAGCTTCCGCACCCAGCGATTCGCAACCGCCGCGACGATCACGCACGTTTTTTTGCCCGCCTCCCGAAGTCGAGTCGCCATGCTCCGCCAATGCGAATCGTAACGAATCAGGCGGTGAGCCGACTCAATGAGAACGCAACGCAACAATTCGGGACCTGCCGTCCAGGCAGTTGGAGCTTCCGCTCCGTTGCGATCATTCGCTCCCGTTGGTCGCTTGCTTTTTTGAGCGAAAAAGACCTTCGTGAAAACGAGCGAAGCAACGCGGAGCGGATTTTATGAGGGCGAAGCCCATTTCGCCTGGACGGCAGGTCTTGTCGTTTTACACATTTTTTTGATATTTTTCGGCTTCGGGACCGAACAGTCGCCACGCCGCCGCGAAATCCTTTAGCCGTTGCAACCCGATCCACGTCGTTTGAGGGCCAGGCATCTCCTTCTTGCCAGGAGTCGATACCCAGCCCCCAAGCTCGCCCACCCAACGCAGCATCTCACCCAGCCGAGGCGGCACCTTCGGCAAAACGCCACCCGGGTGCCGGATGCGATAAAGCGACTTCCATTCCGATTCGTCGTATAACGACTCGCAACTCATCTCCGGCAAGCTCCGGCCCAAACGACAAAGCAGCAGCACCCGCCATGCGACGATCAGGTACACCGCAAGGCAAGGAAGCAACCGATCCATCGTCTCGAATTGAAGCGACTCCACCTTGCAGCCCGATTTGAGCGTCTTGAAAAACACTTCGATCATCCAACGCGTTTCATAATATCCGATGACCTCGAACACCTGTTCGAGCGTGTCGAGCGGCAACGTCGTCAGAAGAATCCACTCGACCGGAACTTCTCCGCTCGGAGGGTTCTTTTCCACAAGCGACACCACGTTCATCGGCACCGATTCATATTTTGATCGCAACGGACCGGGAACGTGGATCACCAACAATGCCGTCCGTATTTCCATCTCGGCGACACGGCTTTTCTTGGGCTGTTGCCTCGATTTTTTGCAGCACGCCACCGCCGGTCGCCGGCCGCGAACATGAATCGTTTTCGTCGCGCGGAACGGCGTCGCTCCGAGAGCTTCGCGAATACGGCTTCGCTCTTTGTTTTCCGTGGTGACGCCACGATCCTGGCAGGCCCGGGTCAGCAAGTGAACGTTGCCCGGTCTCGGTTCGACGAACACCTCGAAGATGTCGCACTCACTATCGCCGATGCAAACGAATCGTACGGCGGCGTGGCGGCGTGCGGCGTCGCATGTCTTGCGAACGGCTTCGAGCCAACATACGCTTTCCTTCTCGTCGATCGGGAGAAAGGGAAGTTTCTTCTGGCGCTCGGCGGATGTTTCGTTTTCCTTCTTCTCCTCGCGGACGATCGTCTTGGCCCAAACGGTCCCGAGCGGAACGGCGTCCCTCGAAAACGCTTCGAGCAAGTGGAGGTAAGCGCCGCGGCGGTTGCTTCCTTCGCCGATCGGCCCGGCGCCCTGGAGGGGCTGCTGCGGCCGCGTCAAATCGAGCTCGGTGGTGTCCTGAACGCAAAGAACGGTTTCTTCTTCGGCGATTCGTTTTTCGGTGGCGTCGCGATGTGGCTTGAGAATATTCTCGAAATTCGTTTTTTCGTTCTCGAAGAAACGGTAGGCGGCCATGGTTTCGGCGTAACCACCGCATGCGGCGGGTATGCTGAGTTGCGGCGTGAAGCCAAGGCGTCGAGAATCTCCGCCAGTCGTTTGTTCAATCGTTCGTCGTTCATGGCGACGGTTTCGAGTTCGGTGTCGATCCAATTTTTTTCCAAGAAAACCTCCCTGTTTTCAAAATTCACCAACATTGCCTGTCCTGCCTTGCGGCCGCATCTTGTCGAGTTTGCGAAATTGCACGCTGTTTGGCAACGGCAATTTCAAAAAATGTGTAAAACGACAAGACGGCAGGTCCCCGCGATTTTTTTGTCGAAGTATTCGATCGTGTCGTAATGATCACGTAACAGGAACAAGGTTGTTTTCGAATCGATATTGTTTTTGTCGAGCAACCATTTCCGTCCTTTGATCGTCCAGGGCGAAAACGGACAGACGATGCGGTGATTCCGCAGCAGGGTACGCAAGCGGAGTTTGGATTGTTTGCGTTGCTCGACGAGGCCGTGTCGATGCCGAACAAGGTCGCGGAGATCTCGAATGTGTTTCGGCGCGAGCCAGACCCGGGGAATGTAGCCGGCCCGTGTCAGAGCGGCGAGGAGCTTGGCGTCGGTCCAATCGGATTTGTCGGGCGTTTGCTTCATTCGAGCGACGTAGCCGGGGTGAGCGAGTTCGACGGACCAATGGAATCGTTCGATGAGTTGTTCGGCAAATTCAGCGGCTCCGGTACAGGCTTCGACGGCGGCATGGACGTTGGAGCCGAACGGGGCGACGACACGGAAGACGGCTTCCGGATCGTTGTCGACGGCTTGATTGAGCAGAATTTTTCGAGTTTGGTCCATGACGCAGACCTGAACGATTTTTTGATGGTAATCGATGCCGACGAAAATTGGTAAATTGAGCATTTTCCGGTTCTCCTTTGTTCGGGTGAAATTGTGAAAGTTGTTTCCAATCACAATTTACCTCACTCCGGACAAGGAGATACCGGTTTTCATACAAACTTGTTCGGCGACTAGGTTTTGAGTTCGTGATTGAGTATGGCGCAGATCAGATTCATTCGCAGGAGATGCCTTTTTCGTCGATTACGATACCGTTCTCCCATGATTTTGAATGTTTTGATCCTCGCGTTGATATTTTCGATCACGATTCGCTCCTTCGACAACTCGTGATTGCACCACTTTTGCTCCGCCGTCAACGGACGGTTTTTGCTCGCCTTGTGCGGAACGCGACTGTTGGGATGCCTTGTCAGCAACCCTTGATAACCGCTGTCCGCCAGTAATAAAATCCCCAAAAAAATCGCCCGGATCGTTGATTTGAACAACCGAAAATCGTAGACCGACCCCTTTTCTTGGGCCGTACAAATGATTTCCTGCGTTTCGACATCGACAATGATTTGAGTTTTTATCGTGTGCCGCTTTTTCTTGCCGGAGTAGTCGCTTTTTTGTTTTTTTTAGGACGTTCAATCGGGCTTTCCGTCACATCGACGGCCATCGTTCGTCCCGTATTTTCCTTTGCCAGCAACGCTTTTTTGCCGGGCAAATGAAAGGTCCCATCCTGAATCAACGTGTTTTCGACCCAGGCGATCGTATCGCTCACCGTACTTTTCACGACTCCGAAATCATAGGCGATGTGAGCCCTTGTCCGATACTCCCGCCAATACTGCAGAGTCATGAACAGCTGATCTCCCGAGGAGAGTTTCGGCCGCGGTCCTCCGCTGCGTCGCCGTTTGTCGCGAGCGACGGTCAGGACTTCGAGCATTTGGAGAAAGACTTCCTTTTTGACTCCGAAAAGTTCCTTGAACTCCTTATCGTTTTTCGTGAAAGCCCGTTGCCAGCGTTCCATACAGCCTCCTTTTTGGGAAATGAAACGCCGCAGATTACCATAAATCGCCCCCAACGGGCAATACCAGCTCTCCCCACTTCGCCAAATTAAAGTCGCCGAACAAGTCTAGTGAGCCGCAAGTGTAGCGCAGCGTAACTTGCGGACCTTGTACCGGGTCGGAAGCGGCAAGGCCCGCACTTTTCCACGGTCCGAATATTGCAAGGGCGGTGTCGTGTACAAGGTCCGTAAGTTACGCGATGCTACACTTACGGCTCTTTTTTATTATTCCCGTACCATTGGTCGAGGGCGGCGAGCCATTGGTCGCGGGTTTTGGTTCGAACGAACGCCGCACGGACCTGATCGACCTCCGGATGCAACTGGGCGTAGCGGACGCCGAAGCCTCGCATCGTCGTGCCCCCCCGCTTTGCTCCGTACAGCTCTTCGACCAGCCGGTAATGCTCCTCGATCACCGCCCGCTGCTCCGCCAAGCCCGGCGGCGGCGGAATCGGTTGCCCTTCCAACGCCGCTCGCACGTCGCGAAAAAGCCAAGGGTTGCCGATCACCCCGCGAGCGAGGGCGAGCCCGTCGACCCCCGATTCCCGCAACCGCATGAGGCAACCGGCGTGCGAAAACAGATCGCCGCTCCCGATCACGGCAACGTCGTTTCGGCCGATCGTTCGCAAATGCGACTTCACGTTTCGGATAAATTCCCAGTCGCTCTTCCCTTCGTACCGTTGTCGGACCGTGCGGCCGTGTACGGTTGCCCCGGCGATCCCGAGCCCGACGGCTCCGTCCAGAATTTCGTAAAACTTCCGCTCGCTTTCCGGAGAATCATCGAACCCTTTACGCAGTTTGATCGTCAACGGAATTCGATCGGGCAGCGACTCGCGAACCCGGCCGACGATTTCGAGCGCTTTCGCCGGGTCGCTCATCAGGTAACCGCCGCGCAGCCGACCGAGCACTTTTTTGACCGGACAGGCGAAATTCAGGTCGATCAGGTCGAAGCCGCGTTCGACCAACTTTTGGGCTGCGGCAACGAACATTTCCGGCTCGCTCCCCATCAGCTGGGCTCCGCAAGGGTGTTCTTCCTGTTCGACCCGAATGTAAAGTTTCGCCTTACTCCCTTTGGAAACGGCGATCACGAACTGATCGAGCAACACTTCGCAAAGCGTGAACCCGGCCCCGAATTTCCGGGCGATTTTCCGCATCGGAGCGTCGGAGTAACCGCTCAAGGCCGCCTGAATGACCGGAAAGGGGATGCTCAGCGGGCCGATTGTCAAAGGGAGAAAGGCAGACACAGAGAGAAACGAAGGCTGGAGGGACTGAGGTTGATTGAGTACCTGAAAAAAAATTCGAATCGGGCATTTCGTGAAATGACCTTACTATTCAACCGTTTTCGGCGGGATGATCGCGATTCCGACCCGCAGCGGCGGGAAGGCCTTGCGGGTTTGAAAAGGAATCTCCAATTGCTCTTTGAGCGACTCGGCACGGGGAAAGCGTTCGAAAAGATCGAGAGGAAAAGGGTCTTGCCCTTCCCGGATCGTCCAAAGGACCAAAGCCCCTCGGCGGTTCAAATCCTCATCTGTCGACCAGGTCGTGATCGGCTCCGGACTCGAAAAATCGTTGGGCCCTCCGAACGCATGCACCGACGGGCGATCCTTTCCGTAGAAAGCGACATTCCCGCCGAGTTCCCATTCCCCGGCGACGTAGGGTAGCGGAACGGCATACCGCCGGTGCCAAACGTTTTCCGCTTCTTCCGCGAGCCGACGGCCGGGAAACGCGGTCCGGGCCGGCGATTTGCCGATCACGGCATCCCATTGGAAATGCCCGACGAAACAAACCATCGTCCCGACAAGAATCAGCAACGCCAGCTGAAACGCCCTTCGGAGTCGAATTCGGTTTCGCGAAACATGAAATCCGTAAAGGAGAAAAATCGGAAAGTACAACCACAAATAGGTCCCCAGACCGGACCGCATTTTTCCGCCTCCTGCGATTCCGACAACCACTTGAATCACCACGGGCAACAGGATGAGAACCGGGAGAAACCGGTTCTTGAATGCCTCGGTCTCCGTCTCCGCTCCCGGCTCGCGGGGCGATTCGCCCGTTAGCGACGGAATTCGGAATCGCCAATGGGCCGGCTCCGGCTTCCAACGCCAACCGAGCAACGGAATCAGCGGGATCGCGACCGGAAGCAGCAAAGCGCATTGCCCGCCGAGAAAGATCAGCGGGTTAATCAGGTGGTCGAGTCCTTTCTCCGGTCGGGAAATATAGCCCGCGTATTTGAGTGTGCAAAAATCATGGCAGACCAGCCAAAAGAAGTGTGGGGCGAACACGCAAAACGCGACGAGCGTCGTCAGCAGGAACCCTTTCCATTGTTTTCTCGCTTTCGGCTCGATCGCGACGAAAACGACGAAACTCAACGCGAGAATCCCCATCGGATATTTGCAGAGCAGACCCAGACCGGTAAAAACTCCGGTCAAAACCCAAAAGAGCGTTTTCTCCTCTTTGATCGCCTTGTAAAAAAACAGGGTCGCCAAAGCCCAAAACGGAAGAATCGAAACGCTGTGGTGAAAGTAAACGCTCCCGATGTTCAGGTAACGATAGTTGCAGCACAGAAGCACGGCCAAAAATGCGATGTTGTTCGGGAGATACTCCTTGCCCAACGTCCAAATGCACCACAAGACGGCCAAAACCGCGATCTGCGAGAGCAGGTAGGTCCCCCATTCGGCCCGGCCGGTGAGCCCATTCATGAGTTCGAGCATCCAAGCCGTCAAGCTCGGGTGCTTCGTCGAGGAAAGAACCCATTCTCGACCGACGAACATCTGCTCGATCGAGTCAGGCCGCAAATTTTTCTGGACCATCATCGGCAGCAGGAACCACACGAGGCCGTACGCCGACGCGAAGCCCCAAAAGAGGCGGTCCGAAAAATAACGGGAGGAAGATGAGGGCATCCGCTTCACGAAAAACCAGATTGAAATAATCGATGCACCGGCTTACAGACCCGATTATAAATTTTCGCCCTCGATTTTCAAGACGTCGCGAAGTACCGGCTTGATCGGCTTTGCATCAGTAAAGAAATAAATTCGTCATTCCCACGTAGGCGGGAATCCATAGTTTGCAGTTTCCCTATGGACCCCCGCCTTCGCGGGGGTGGCGTTGAGATTTGCGGAAATTATTATTTTACTGTTTCTTACGGTCTTGTTTCTCAATTATTCCCAAACAAATTTTGGCAAACCGAGTCTTGTAAAGTGATTCAAAATTTTGCATCTCAATCTGGCTTCGGTCTTTTGACTTTCTTCGTTCCGATTTTTCAGGGTCGGACCGAAGATCGTCTT
>JAVBQI010000020.1:0-37743 GCA_031549145.1 Thermoguttaceae bacterium
TCGAAAACGAGGGGGCGAGTTGTGCGGCGGAGCGATTGAACGGCAAGCGTTACAGCGACTGTTGGTTGACGAACCTCTTCGTCGCCGCTTCACTCGGCGGAACCAAAAAATCGCCCCTCAAAATACGAAAAGATTAGAAAAATGATGCCAAGCTTTATGCCAAAAAAGACAGACGAGAGTCGCAAAATTACATTCCGCCTCCCAAAGAGATTCGCGCGTTTATAAAAACTTGGGTTGAAGAAAGGAATTGCACAATGGATCCTTGAAGCGGTTGTGTTTCCATTTCGTTACAATACCTTCTCAAAATAATGACTTAACCATCAATCGAATATTTTTTTGCCCGAATTGCGTAAATCCCTCACTCCTTATAGAAGCACGTTTGTTGCAGCCGTTTGCAACAGCCCTCGCCCTAATCCAGGAGTGATAACATGCAAGCCGATTCTCTTTCCGCGACCGGCAAGGTCGCAAGGCAAACCGTCGACGTCGTCGGCGCCGCCCAAATGCTGGGCGTGTCCGAGCGGATGCTCGCTCAACTGACCAAGGCCGGCCAGGTCCCGCACAAGCGGGTCGCCGGTCGAATTCTCTATCCCATCGACGCTCTGCGTCGGTTCGTCAACGATCCCGAGCCTGCCAAAACCAGGCCGGACCGATCGTGACCTCTTGACCTTCCCGCACAAAACGACGATATTGGAGACACGGCAAAACACGCGGTGTTTCCATATTTCAGAAAGGAGATTCACTATGGCAACACTGAGCCAAAGGGCCGCCGGAGCGTTCGTCATTCAATTTCGGGACGAACAGCGTCGGCGAAAAACCATTACGTTAGGTCGGCGGTTTACCGAAAAAACCGCGAAGGATTTGCACGAGGCGGTCGAGAAGCTGGTCCACTGCCGCGACAACGCGACCGCGCTCGACCGGCGAACGACGGTCTGGATCGAGACGGCCTCCGCCGAACTCCAAAACAAACTGGCCGACGCGGGGCTGATCGCGAAGCCGCAACGGCACACGCTCGAAGAGTTGTGGGACACCTTCCTCGCCCAAAAGACGGAGATTAAGGACAGCACGCGAAAGACTTACGACGCGGCACGGGAACGGTTCTTCGCCTTTTTCAAGGATGACGAACTGCTCTCGCAACAGACGCAGGCGAGAATGATCCAGTGGCGCGACACGCTCCGAGGCGATTTCGCCAAGGCGTCGATCGCGGGGACGTTGACCCGGACCAAAACGGTGTTCAACTGGGCCGTCGCCCAAGGCTGGATCACGAAAAGCCCGCTGGACGGCGTCGGCCGCGGCTCGTTCGTCAACCGTGAGAACGATCGCTTCGTTCTGCCGGAGGAGTACGGGCGACTGCTCGAAGCTTCGCCGTGCCAGGATTGGCGGGCGATTATCGCGCTCGCTCGAATCGGCGGGCTGCGTTGCCCGTCGGAGGTGCTGCGGCTGCGGTGGTCGGATGTGAACTGGGAACGCAACCGGTTTTACGTTCGCTCGCCGAAAACGGAGCACCACGAAGGCAAAGGCGGCCGGGTCGTGCCGCTGTTCCCCGCCCTTCGGGCCGAGCTGGAGCGGCTGTTCGAGCTGGAGTCGAGCGTCGGACAGGAGTTCGTGATTACGCGGTACCGCGATCCCGAGCGGACGAATCTGGGCACCCAGTTCGGCCGGATCGTGCAGCTGGCGGGGGTCGATCCGATTCCGCGGCCGTTCGACAACATGCGGGCGAGCCGTTCGACGGAGGTGTACGCGGAGTTCGGGGCGTATTTGGAGTCGCAGTGGATCGGGCACAGCCACAAGATCGCGAAGGACCATTCTTTGCAGGTCCGCGAGATCGATTTCGACCGGGCCGCGACGGCGGAGCCGGGAAAGTTCACTGATTCGCTGTCGGATTGCGCTGCATTTTTGGGTGCCGGCGCTGCATCGTCCCGAGCGAGCGCTGTGCAAAGCGCTGCAGCAGGAGGTTGTAATCCGTTGCAACGGTGTGCAGACAAGAAAAAAGAAGGAGCTGTAACCCCTTAGAATTACAGCTCCTTACAACGATTTGCGGCGTTTTGCAACACCCTGCAAAACCGCCTCCAATGCCGAAAAGAGGGGATGAAACCCCCGCGTTTTATTGGACTTTTTCATCATTTTATAAAAATCCACTGTAAGTTCCACTGTGAGCCGTCCGGAGAAGGACGGCTCTTTTTTTTGAGAAGTACCGGGGTATGAACGCCAACGTCCAAAATAATTATTTGCCGGTTCGTTATCGAACTACGACGGCACTCTGAAACACCGTAAATTACAGCACTTGATATTTACACAACCGAACATAACAGAGATTATCGGACGTTCGTTGTGATATTGTTATCAACTATTGACAAAATATATTACGTACCTTACAAGCTATATAATGATTTTACGGTGCTTCAATAATTCTTTCGTATATTTTATTGCGATTTTTACTGCATCATGCTTGCCAACGCTACGGTTTTCGAGTAGAATCCGGGAAAGCCGGTCGAGGAACCGGCGTGATCCCCAAACCGTCAACCCCTGAAATTCGATGAACAAGCTCTTTGAAATGGATGAACCGCTCCCCGAAGATCGGCCCAAGATCGTCAAGTACGGGACCGAGCGAAAGAAGAAACAGAAAATCGAGAGCCCGCTCCTCTCGATGAAGGAAGCCGCCGATTATCTGGGCGTCTCCCTCCGGATCGTCCGAAACCTCATCGACCAAAAGGCGTTCAAGGTGATCCCGTTGGCCGGGGTTATCAAGATTCGCCGGTCCACCCTCGACGCCTGGTTGGAACAGTCGGAGGTCTACCGGGACGATGAAGAGGCGTTCGCCGGTTCGAAGCGATTCAGCCGGATCAATCCGATCGGCGAGTAGGGAAGGTACTTGGTGAAAAAAATCGTATGCCCCACCTACCAAAGCTACCCCCCAACATGGGACACTCTTTGATACTTGGCAAGATAGGCAAAGACGGCCGACAGCCCAGCGGGGGGAGGTACTACTTTTCCACTTTACCGGTGAGGGCAACCGAATACTATCGGGATCGCGGGTACTATCGTACCCGACCCAGCCGAACGGGGTTTTCCGCCGGAAATGACATCGCGTCAGATCGGCGGGAATCGGCCTTAAAATCGATTCTGGCAATCGGCGAAAAGTGTTAGTTGACTACCTATACCCCCGGCAATCGCTCACCCGCACCCTCGGTATGGAAAATATTTTCCGGAAGGACCCTTGAGCCGTCGCCCGAGAATTCAATTTCCGGATTCCCTCACGCGGTAACAGTAACAGGTTTCCGCTTTTTCCCGGCAAGTAACGCAAACCTGTTACCGCACACCTCAAGGAATCGGCTTGCCCGCCGATCATTTGGGGGATTTCGGCGGCTTGGCCTCCCCCGTTTTGGTACGCCGCTGCTTCTCGCATTCGGCAACCCAACGATCATGGGCGACAAGCTCCCGCTTCATGCGTTCATCAAGGCCGGTTTCTTTCGCTTTGGTTTCGGTACTCATCAATCGCTCCGTTTAGAGGTCTTTGGCTTTTTTAATGTCGGTAATCACGGTCAGGTAGACGTTCGACGGCCCGGACTTGAAAACGCTCCGCGTCGTTTTGACGACCTCCCGCCCTTCCCGAAGGGCGAGTTTGGCCTCCTCGATATCCGTCGTCTCGTAAGCCGTTTTGTCCCAGTTCGTGATTCCGTACCAAGATTCGTTAATTTTTTCCATCGGTTCCCCCTGAATCGGCCGGATTACGGTGTATCTCCCCGTGAGCCAATCGGCTCGAATCGGCGACGGCATAAAAGATTCTGGAAAAGTTCCAAAAATAACGACCCCTTTTATTGACAGGGATAAAAGTGGTCGTTATATTCTTTGGTGTTGTGTATACTATCAACCGCACTCACCCCGGAGAACAACATGACCCCCAAACGTGGGCAGCCGCCCAAAGCTCCCGAAGACAAGCGGAGCAAGTTGTCTGTTCATCTTTCTCCCAACGAAAGGGAGGACCTTGAAGAAGCCCGTGATATCGAGGCCCCTGACCGTCGTATCGGAGCCTACATCCGGGATGTTGCTGTCGATCATGCTCGAAAGACAATCAGCAAGAAATGAAAAAGGGACGTTCCGTCCTACCGCGAAGTATTCGGAACGCCCCAAGCATCAACCTTTCGGCCGACGTTCTCATTATACGTCGGGAGGCGAGCAACGCAAGGCCGAACGGTTCGTTATCCCTACCCCTGCCCGACGCAACGAGGTTTATTATGTCCAAGACCCGTATCACGTACCGCCGTCGCAAACCGGCGTTGTCCCGGTCGTTCGGCCCGCTCGATTATTTGAAGTGGTCCGGCCGCAAGCCGGTTCCCGTCGTCCCCCAGGCCCGCCGCCGACCGAAAGGGGGTGACGCATGATCAATTACCCCTACACGCTGGAATTGACCGGCGAATACTTGGAGCGGTATCTCGAAATCAATCGGCGGTTGCGAGAGATTGAGCCGACCGGAGAAGATTACGCCGCCTGGGAGGCGAAGGTCAGGGCGGCTTCCCAAAAGAGCGAACACGCGACGTTTTTCGACGAGAACGAAATCACGCCCCGCACCCTCGAAGCCTACGCCCGGCACCTTTTCGGCGATCCCGGCAAGACGCCTTGGTTGGTCCCGGCCCAGTGGGAATTGGTTATCCTGTTTTGTCACGAAGGGTTGAACATTCCCGAGGCGGCCCGGCGTTGCCGATTGTCCGAGGAGGGCGTTCGGTTCCGTTGGCAGCGGACGCGGCGGCGAATCCGGCGGTTCCCGCAAATCGGCTCGATCGTCGATGTTGACCGGCGTACCTTGAACGTCGGGGCATGATGCCGGTTCTCGCCGATTCGTCCGGCACACGCCCGGCCAAAAGGGGACGCCGCCGATTCCTGTTGCGTCTCCCCTCGGGCCGGGTACAATGTTTCGTAACCGCCGACGACGGTCGGCCAATTTTGGGTAGGGAGGTAATTGTCCCGTTGCTCCGCCTGTCCGACGTTCCTCTAAGCGTCGGCAGGCCGGGCAGCCCTTCTTTTGAATCTTAGAGGTCTGAAGATGAATGAAAAAATCAAGCATTCTTCTGAATTTGTCCGGCGAATGTTTTTCGATCAGTCGAATAAATATCGCGTTGTCGCCTTTCAATTGCATGACGTTTTCGAGGGAAATGTTTATTGGTCCAACGGTGAATACCATGACAGCAAGACGGGAGAGCAAATCGACATAGGTGATAAAAAACCCGAGGGGGGTGCGTTCGACATATCAATGTCAGAGTTGGTAGACGGCAACATATCGCTTGAAACAGCTTCTTTTTTAGGCAGTATCGACACCCCCTTCTTGTTGCCGGAAGAATCGAATGCACTGCTTCAACTGATACAAGACTGGGTCTTCAAAGAAACGAAGGACCGTTTTGAAGATATCATTGCCAGTGAAATGTATCTCGAACGTGATTTTGGCCAACATGTATACCGTATCGAGAATTGGGAATACAAGGAATATTTCAATGTTTTCGAATTCAGACGCGACGGGATGATTGCAGCTGAAAGAGAAGGCTATAGCGGCGCCAATTATTGTGCCTCAAACGATTACATCTACGCTGTAGCTTTCCCAGAAGTCGAAGAAAATTTTTATTGCGGCGTTTGTCCGTTTGTGCCGGAAACCGAGGCAGAAAATCATATCAGCATGGGCTTCAAGGAGTGTGTCGATTACCTTCTCGACAGCCGTTCGGACCAACTCAAAATTGCGTTGGCAGAGCCTGAAACGTTCATCCAAAAACGCAACCGCCGCTATTGGGAACTTCATCAAAATTCGAATATGTCTATCCCCGAAATTGCCAGAACAGTTGCGGAAGAACTTGGCATGAAAGAACCGGATTCTGTCCGCAATGTCCAAACAGGAGCAAAACAGCATCACGAAGAACACTACCCCGACATCCCGTTCAAGGAGCGGCCCAAAGGCAGAATCAAAGGCCGATAGCATCCAATAGGAAAACCAGCCCCGCATTGTCGGGGCTTTTTTTATGCGCCGAAATAGGCAAACATTCGGCAAAGAATCGGCAATAAATAGGTAATTCGGCAATCAATCGGCAATGGTTGTTTTTCGGATTGCAAAACCGGCAGGCGACGCTTTAATGCCGTGTGTTGCATGCAAACGCAGTCCATATCACTTCGATTCCGAACATTGCAAACAGAAAGGGAACCCCGTGCCTACGATAGTCATTCCTCGAACCCGGCCCGTCCCGGCAACATCCGAGCGTCTTGCCGTTTCCGCGAAAGAGGCCGCCGTCATGCTCTCCGTCTCCGAACGAACGCTCCGTGTCTGGACGAAGCAAGGCAAGGTCCAAGCCCGTCGAATCGGCGGTCGTGTCCTCTATCCGCTCGATTGCCTTCGGCGATTGGTCAACGGAGCCGATCCCTGCGGTGATACCCAGGCGGAGTAAACGTCCAACGGGAATTCGAAATATAACAAAAAAGGCCCGGATCGGCGGCAACAACCGAACCAGGCCAAATACGAGAAGCATTTACAACAAAGGAAATTCTACATTATGGAAGAACGAAAGGCAAGATATTCCGTCGAGGAAATCAAGCGTCTGGCGACGGGCCGGGAAATCGAAATCCTTGAACACGTCGCCGGGATTCCTCGCGTCGTGCTGGACAATTCCAAACGAGAGCACCCTTGCCCCAAATGCGACGGTAACACACGGTTTCGATTGATCGATGCCAAGGCCGGGGCGGTTCGGTGCTCACGCTGTTTTGCCGAGGGGTGTGGCGACTACTTCGCGGCCGTCCAGTGGATGAAAGGAACCGATTTCGCGGGAGCCCTCGCACTGATCGGCGATCACCTTCAAGCGACACCACAATCGGCCAAACCCCATTCGGCCGGTTCTTCGCGTAAGCCGCTGATTCCAAAAACCTTGACCGGCACTTGGGTTTACACCGATGAGGCGGGCAACCCGCTCTACCGGGTCAAGCGTTTCGACTGGATCGAGAACGGCGTCAAGAAGAAAAGCATCTTCCAAGAGCGTTTCGAGAATGGGAAATTCGTCGTCGGCTTGAACGATGCTCTCAAGCAAGCCGGCGGCGTTCCGCTTTACCTTCCGGAAATCGTGAAGCGAAAGGACGAACCGCTTTACATCGTCGAGGGGGAAAAGTGTTGCGACGCACTCATCAAGTTGGGACTCCTCGCGACGACGGCGAGCGGCGGCTCGAACAATAACCGGCTCGATTGGTTGCAGTGCGTTCAAGGCCGCGAGGTTATCATTTTGCCCGACCAGGACAAGCCGGGGTACGGGTACGCTTTGGCCGTCGCCGATTCGCTGCACCGGAACAACCGGGTCAAGGTTGTGTTTCTTCCCGACCTCGCGGAAAAGGAGGACATCGCCGATTGGATCGAGCGGGGAGGTACGCGGGACGAGCTCGACCGGATCGTCGGGGAAACGCCGATTTGGGACGGGCAACCGTTTGTCTATTCAACCGGCGAACCCGAACCCAAGCCGGCGAAAGTCGAAAAGCAATCCTCCTCCAAACGTGAAATAACATTCGTTCCGAAACTCATCGATCCGACAAAGGTCGAATGTAAGCCGATCTCTTGGCTTTGGGAAAACAAAATCCCTCTCGAAATGGTGACCGTTTTTGCCGGGCGTCAGGGCGGAGGAAAAACATTCTGGTCCTGTTACTTGGCGGCGGTCGTTACGAACGGCTGGAACTGGCCGGACGGAACCGCAAGCCCCTCTGGATCGGCTCTTTTCTTTTACGGTGAAGATTCGATTGACAAGGTGTTCATTCCAAGGCTCAAGGCCCAAGGAGCCGATCTTTCGAAAATCCGCATTCTCGACGGACTCAAGGGCTTGCAAGACGGCAAAGAGGCCGGGGAGAAAGAAATAACGCTCAAAGCCGTCGATCAAATTCGAAGTGCGATTTGCACGACGGAAGCGGAGACCGGCCAACCTGTCCGCCTGGTTGTCGTCGATCCAATCTCGAACTATTGGGGTGGAATCAAGGAGAACGACAATACTCAAGTTCGCGAGGTCTTGAGGCCGATCCAGAGGCTTGCAGAGGAAACCGGATCGGCTTTTCTCCTGATAACCCATTTCGGGAAAGCGATCAAGGAAGAGGCGGCCGATAAAGTCATCGGTTCGATTGCGATTACCGCCTCCGCCCGAACCGTCTGGCATCTCTACCGGGATGAGGAGCCGCACCGGAAGGATTATCGATGTTTCGTTCCGTCCAAAGACAACATTTTGGTCGATGCAACCGGCGTGGAATTTTTGGTCAACAAGGCGGCGGGCGGGCGGGTCGAAGTCGTTTCGACCGATCTGGAAAAACACGCCAACGACATCGAGGCCGAACGATTTGCCCAAATGCTGGAGAGAAGGTCCGGGCGAGGCCGGAAACCGGAGCAACTGGAAGCCGCAAAAGAGTGGTTGGCCGGTTTTCTCAAAGACGGCCGCAAACCGGCAGGGAGCCGCGACGACCCTCAAGAGGGAACCGTGTATTACGAGGCAGCCCAGCGGGGGATTAAACAGCGAACGCTTCAAGCCGCCGCGAAGGAACTCGGCGTTAAAAATATTCGTGAAACAAGCGTTTATTTTTGGAGCATTGAAGAAATTGAAGAAGCGGGTGAGTTGATGCGCAATGATTCGTCGGCTTCCTGCACACTTGGGAATTCCTGCGCACCTAGCCCCCATGATTTACAGGGTGAAAACGATCTTTTCAGTAGGTGCGCAACAACTGACGCTATACAGGGGGCTTCTTGCGCAGTAGAGAATCCTCCCCCGTCGCCGGTTCCGGAAGAGAGGCCGGAGAGGGAGGTTTTTACGATATGAGGCTTTCCCTTTTTATGAACCGGCTCCGAGCCCTGGGGATCGAATTGACCCTCGGGGCCGACCGCAGCCTGTTGGTCGATTGCCCGGCCGATATCGCCGATGCCGCCCTGTTGGATGAAATCCGGGAGTACAAGCCGGAAATCCTCAAGCGGCTTCGGCACGAAATCCGGGACAAGGTTTGCGAGCATTGCGGAACGAGCGATTCCGTCGCCGTGCCGATTCACGAAGGCCGTTCAACCCGTCTCGATTGTGCGAGGTGCGGCCGGTTCTTACGTTTTTCTGTTTGGCAACCAAGACCGAAAAACTAATTCTCTTACGCCGCCCGTCTGGTTCGCTGGGGGTTAGGCGGCCAGAGCGGTTCGGTAGTACCTTACCCAAATTAACCAACCAACAGAGCGAATTCCCCGTACTGCATACCGGGCGGTTAGGACGGCAACGCCGATTCGGTAGTACCTCGGAAGCCGTCTTGACTTCGCCCCCGCGTTTTCCGATACTGCAAGCAACAGTCGAACTTGCAGTGTTACCGAGGAAAGGAGATTGATTTATGGCAACACTTAGCAAGAAACAAAACGGAACCTTCGAAATTCAATTCCGCGACGGACGCGGGACTCGGAAAACGGTTTTTCTCGGTCGGCGATATACCGAACGGACGGCCGCCGATCTTCACACGGCGATCGAGCAGCTGATCGACTCCCAGGGGAATTCGGCTCCGCTCGATCGGCGGACGAAGGGTTGGCTCGAAACGGCCTCGCCCGAGATTCTCGATAAGCTGATGAACGTCGGCCTGATCGAAATGCCGAAGCGAACGACCCTCAAAGAGCTTTGGGACGGCTTCCAAAAGCAAAAGACCGGAATCAAGGACGCGACGACGGTAACGTATGATACCGCCCGGCAGCGGTTCTTCGAGACCTTTCCGGCCGATGAGTTGCTGACCGAACTGACGCAGGCGAGAATGGAGCAGTGGAAGGCGTTTCTCCGGACGGAGGCTCCCAGGACGCGGACGCATGTTCCGGGCCTTGCGGAATCGACGGTCGCGGGCATCCTCTCGAAAACGAAGGCGGTGTTCAACTGGGCGGTTCGGTCCGGGCTGATCGAGAAAAGCCCTCTGGACGGCGTAGGACGCGGCTCGTTCGTCAATCGGAAAAAGGATCGGTACATCACGCCGGACGAATACAGGCGGCTTCTGGACGCCTGCCCGTGCCAAGATTGGCGGGTGATTATCGCCCTGGCCCGAATCGGCGGGATACGATGCCCGTCCGAGGTGCTTCGGTTCCGCTGGTCGGACATCAACTGGGAAACCGGCCGGTTTTACGTCCGGAGTCCCAAGACGGAACACCATGCGGGAAAGGAGGGCCGATTGGTTCCGTTGTTCCCGGACCTCCGCATCGAACTGGAAAGGCTGTTTGAAGCCGATTCGAGTGAGGGGGCGGAATTCGTTATCAGCCGCTACCGCGATCCGGAGCGGACGAATCTCGGGACGCAGTTCGGGCGGATTGTCCAGTTGGCCGGGATCGAGCCGATTGAGAAGCCGTTTACCAACATGCGGGCGAGTCGCTCGACGGAGATTTACGCGGAGTTCGGGGCATTCCTCGAATCGAAGTGGATCGGCCATTCGTCACGGGTCGCCCAAGAGCATTACCTTCAGGTTCGGGAAGAGGATTACGAGCGGGCGATTCGGCCTTTGCCGATGGGGAATGTTGACCGGAACAGTGATTTCACTGTAAAAAAACCGGCCTTTCACTGTGCGGAAAAAATACTCACTGTAAAATCCACTGTAGCGAGGGGCGGAAATGGGCGGAAACGAGCGGAAGGCAAGAAAATGAAAAAGGGCGGTAAACCTTGAATTTACCGCCCTTTGCGGCTCATTGCCGCCTATTGCCGCAGTCTCAAAAACTGCCCCGAGTGCCGAAAAGAGGGGATGAATCTACCCTCGATTTATAGGGGTTTTTAACGATTATTCAAAAACTTTCTGTGAGTTTTTCTGTAAGCCGCCGCAGGGCGGCTTTTTTCGACGTAAATCCTTGTTTTATGCCAATCCTGCAAACGGATATTTGATGCAATACATCGCACGTCATCGCGTGAAGCGGCAAACAATCGCGGCCACTACGTTTTCAGGCTTCAATATCATTATCGCGGTTGGTCAGCGCTCTGCTGACCGAATGTTAAACCCTGCAATTGCGCAGCGCTCTGCTGCACAAATTGTATGTCCGGGCAAGGATCGCTGGATCGGTGATGTCGAACAAAGATTTACACGCAGGCCTAAATTAGAGAATCCAGAATATTCAAAATCGAATTCTCGTCAGCTACTACCGTGCAACCATATTTCTTGTCATACTCCAATGGTTTGTTAGTGAGCAAATGGCATAAGCTTTTTTCCGTGAAGAAGTAGTCGCAATACCCGAGAGCGCCAACGGCATGACGAAAATCCGCGAAGTCGTTGGTCTTGTATCCTTTCCCTCGGTCCAATCTTACTGCCGCATGCAATCCCGTGTGAATATCAAAACTGGACAAACATGTTCGGGCTTTTGGGGTGTCGCAGAGATGTTCGCGAATTTCCTTGGCTAAAGCGGTAGCGGCGTTGTTTCGAAGGAAGACCATGCTTTGTGTATCGAGTTCTTTGTTCCAAGCTATCAAATAAAATGCGGGAATATTGACATAGGCATAGTCCATGAATACTTGCGACTCGTCTCGATACAACGCGCGGAATGTATCGTCATCCTTCATATGGTCGAATTTACCTTCCGTTGTTTCCACCGCTAGTCGTCCCCAAGTCGTATCGTCGATCAATTTTTTCTTGTCTTTGTCTTGATTTTGAAATCGCACAAAGTCACTTAGCGACACGTTGTTCCATATATAATCGTTGGCCAGCCTCGAAACTTTCCGCCCGTAGTTCCCATCTAATTGTTTGGAGACTCGGAGATGGAGGTCACCAAGATAAAAGGGCGTTTTTGTCCAAACTGTTTCTGAGAGGTTGTACGCGATTGGAAACGAACGTCGTTCACTAAAAAAATGAAGCGATTCGCGTCTTCTCAACTCCATGAGTTCCGAGAGGCAGACAGACCCGCTGAGCTTGTCCATGATGTTCGCGGTCGCCAATCTCGTTTCCTCATCATCCTGACGTTCGAGTTCGCTGATGTGAGGCTCGAATATGGGGCAAATTACTTTCTTGCTTTCGCATAAAGCAATCAGCATGTCTAAGATTACCGCATGCGATGTTTGTTGTGGTCTGTTCAAAAACGCATCACGAAGATATATCCAGAACTTGGTGTCCAGATAAATTTTCGTCAAGGCCGCAATCTTTTTTCCGAGGTTGAGTCGGTTCCAAAACTGTTGTCTCTGTGCCGCATATGGATCACGCCGGCCATTTGTGTAAAGAGAAATATCCGGGTCATTGTCATCTTGAAAAGTCAGGAGGCAACGACGAAGTTTATGTTTCTTTTTGGGTTGAGTACGCTTAGCCATGATCCAACAATACGCGAAACAACATGAACCTCACTCGCCTTCGCTCTTCATTTGAACCTTTTCCAAGAAGGTCACAATCGCCGCCAGGAGGCTTTCATGCGATTTGTTGTTATCCCTACACTTCATCGCCCATGCCCGGCCGGGATGCAGAACGTCCCACGGCGAACGCTGTTGGTTGTAGCGGCCGCTGCCGGGGTCGTGGTTACCGAAGCCGTCGATCAGTTGGTTCCAGATCGGTTTGAACCGCTCGATCAGCAGGCTCTCGCCCAAAGGAATCCAGATGTCGTCCGTAATCAGATAACGACACCAGAAGTCGGCGGTTTTCAGATTCTCCGCTTCCTCGACCGACCTCGCGTGTTCCAGCAACCGCCGAAACAGCACGGTCCCGGCGGGGGCGTCCAAGCCGAGTCCGCCCTTCCTCGCTCCCTGGGGAACCGCCTTGCCGACATAGATCGGAAGCTCGAACCGTTCCCCCTTGTTTGCAGCCGCGATCGGCTTGTAGTGAGGGAAGCCGCCGGTGTAGTAAATCGCGTACACACCGGCTCCCTCGAACGAGTCCGGAGGCAACGGATGAACCGGCTGATTCAACAGGGCCTCGGCGACACTTTGGCCGAGGTTGCGTTTGTCGAGCGGATTGAACGGGGCGTCGGCACTCATCGCGATTCCTTTCCGCCGGAGGCCTTGAGAAGAAAATCATGGAGGCTCGACGCGACGGTCTTGGCTAAGTCGACCGGAACCGCGTTGCCCAGTTGTCGCATCGTTTCCGTCCAGGAGCCGTGAAAATGATAGTCGTCCGGGAAGCTCTGGAGCCTCGCCGATTCCCGCACCGTGAAATACCGCACCTCGCCATCCGGTTGCAGGAGCATGTTTTCGCCGCCTGGAACGCCGTGGTCGCCTGCCTTGAGGGTCTTGGCCGGTTCGTCCAACGGGCTGCCAGTGTGTCCCGGATATGATCGTGCCCCCGGTTGAAGGCGGTGGTTCAAGACTTTCGCGGAGAGCGACGTTTTGTGCGGATCGGGCAGGTCGGAAATCGCATCCCGAACGGTATGCCACGCCAAGGATTCGTCTTTCCCGAGAAAAGCAAGTTTCGCGACGCGAGACTTGAATCGCGGCGGACAAGCCGGTCGGGAACGCTTGGCGACTTCGTGCCGATCCCAATAATCGCCGCTGGCCCATTGATCGTAGAGCAGCGAATCGAGGGTGTGCGTCGGTTCCGGAAACGACCATTCCCGACCGATATCCGAACGAATCGCGACGAAAATCACTCGCTCTCGCCGTTGCGGGACGCCATAATCCGCAGCATTGAGCAATCGCCAGATCAGCCGATACTCCAAACCGTCCCGTTTACCTTTGACGTGATACCGCTCCAGCCTCGCGAGATGATCCTGCCAGCTTTCCGCCGACTTGCGAACCAGCTCGGGATGCCGCAGTTGAAGCGTGATATAGGAGAAGAATGTGCTGAACGATCGCCGGGTCAGTCCCTTCACGTTTTCGACGATCACGGCTTGAGGAGCGAGTTCCCGGACGGCCCGGATCATTTCCGGGAACATGTTGCGGGAATCGTCCTGCCCGCGAGCCTTGCCGCCGATGGAAAAAGGCTGGCAGGGAGGGCCGCCCGCGATCAGATCGACCTTTCCCTGAAGCGGCGTGTAGTCGAAGGATCGCACGTCGAGCGAATGAACCGGCCAGCCGTCGACGATCTTGAGACCGCGAGCCTGGTTATCCCGGATCGTTTCGCAGGAGTCCTTATCCCATTCGACGACGGCGACGTGCCTGAATCCGGCGGCGGCGGTTCCAAGGGCGAGACCTCCGGCTCCGGCGAAGAGTTCAACGGCGTTCATATATTGCGATTTTAGTGTAAAGACGGGTTTTTCTTGGTGCCGCTATTTTACACGCATGGGGGTTTCAGGGCAACGGGCAAAGGCATAAAATCAGGGCATGGTCGATACACTCACACCCGCCGAACGCAGCCGACGCATGGCGTTGGTCAAAGGAAAGGACACGAAGCCGGAACTGCTTGTCCGAAAGTGGCTTTGGGCGAACGGTTATCGGTATCGTCTGCATGGTAAAGGGCTGCCCGGCCGACCGGACATCGTTTTTCCCGGCCGCCTGAAGGTGATTTTCGTCCACGGCTGTTTCTGGCACCGGCACCGTTGTAAGACTTACAAACGCCCGGCGTCGAACACGGCGTTCTGGGCGAAAAAGATCGACGAAAACGTCCGTCGCGACCGCCGTAATCTGACGAAGCTGACGAAAAGCGACTGGAAGTATTTCGTGGTCTGGGAATGCGACCTTCGCCCGTCCCACAGGGAAAAGTTCTGGGCGAGGTTGCGAAAATTCCTGGATGAATGAACGGAGCCGGATGTTTGGTTATACCGCTTCTATATTTGTCCGGCGGCGGAGTAATCGAAAACCTTCTCAAAGGGACGTTGTAGACGCAAACGCCCAAATTCCAAGAGGTTTCGGTTCAGTTTTGTCGCCGATTTGCCGATACGGCGAGTATGGCCAAGAAAACAAGTACCGTCAAATCGGCGAACGCGACAAAGAAGTCTCCGGCGAAAGCGGAAAATCTCGCCTCGACTATCAAGGTTCCCGACTCCGGCTGGAAAATCCTCGCCGTGCTTTGGAAGCGTGGTGAGTGCGTTGTCTCGCAGCTTGAATGCAGCTTGTACCAGAAGACCGGTTGGGGCCGCAACACCGTCTGGTCGCTTCTTAACCGTCTCGTCAAGAAAGGTGTCGTTCGCCTGCATACTGACGAAAAACTCGATCGTTTCGAAGCCGTTTACGACCGCGACACGATGCTTTTCCATGAAATCGAAGACCTGCTCGAAAAATGCGACGCCGACTTCGAGGAATTGGTCACCGTCTATCTGGCCCACAAGCGACTTCCCGCCCAAACGGTTAAAAATCTGAAAAGTCTCCTGGCGAAGTATAAGTCGAAATTGTGATCGGATTGGCCGCAATGCGGACAAACCCGCGTTTCGCAGACGGTATGTGGTGCTATGGGTGACATGAGAAGGTAGCAGGCGTGAGGTCTGTAGTCGAGCTGCTTTCTCGGTTACAAAACATCGTCCCACGGTACGTACTCGTGGTTCTCGACGTCCTTGATCTTGCAGCCTTTCAATTTGTGTTCATACTCTTCGTGATTGCCGAAAACATGCGAGACGTGAAAAACGCCGTCGGCTAAAAAACCGGCGATTCGCTCGGCCGTGTTGACTTGTTTGAAAACTATCAGGTCCGTTTCATGCCAGGGATCCACATGTTTTTTACGCCAGGATTCCTCGCCGACTCTTGAAATGAGCCGTCGGAGCGCCGCCTGGGAATCGCCGAACGTGTTCCGGAGCATGCTCAACGCCTGCTTCGAAATTCGCGTCGTTTCCGGGATCGCGTCCGCGAGTTCGGCCTGCGGTGTTATATCTGCCTTCTCAAGTCTCTGGAAGAGGACGTAATACTCTTGCTTCTTTTTATCGAGTTTCTGCTTGAAGTCGGCGGCCTTGAGTTCGTTTTCTTCCACCCACCGATAACACTCGTCGCGTTCCTTTTTGAGGGATTCGATCTCTTCCTTGCACGCCTCCAGGTCCTTCATCAGCTCGTAGTGCTGGACCGTGTCGTCCTCTGCCTTGGATTCGATCTCACGGCGTTTCCGTTCGGCCTGTCGGGTCCGCATTTCGGTGTAAAACTTGCAGTCACCCCAATTCGACCTTCGCGTCGCCGCGTGTATCATCAGTTCTTCCTTGATGAGAACGGCCGTCCCGTCGATTCCCTCCGCCGGATCGTAACGAAGCGTGAAAACATGTTCACGCGGGGCGGAAAAGCAAATGCGAATCTCGCAATCTTCGTGGTCCCTCACGTCGAGCCACGGCAATTCCGTTGCGGCAGGAAGCAGAACGACATGGGCGAACGCCTGCATCGATTGATGCGTGTCGGTCTTTTCGAACAGTGCTTCGGCGAGGTCGGCGATTTCGGATCGGTCGTTTTTTTGAAACAACAAAACCACGGGCAACTGCCGATCGAGTGACGTCATAAGATTTTGGAGTTCTCGCAACTCCTTCTCGCCTTCGATTTTCCACGGCTCTTTGGCAACCGGCCGTCCGTCGATGAAACCGAGGCTTTCCGCGAGATTTGGCACGATCCGAGGCCTTACGAGATCGACGGGGACGGCGGCATCGGTCGAAATGCAAAAGACCCGGATCGCGAAACGGACGCGGCTTGCGGTCGAATGAATCGCCATATCCGTCGTCCAAGTTCGTCCCGGAATCGGCATGTGATCGCCGTATTGATTGTCCGGGTGAATCAAACGAAGACACCAACGACCTTCTTCCGGAATGACAATGCAATGGAGCAGCTGTTGGCCGAGGTCATAAACGTCGAGATCGAAGCCGCTGAAGAATTTTTCCCGTTTGACCGGCCAATGAGGAAATTTTCGATTGATCCATTCCCGGACGGTGTCGATCGCGGTTTCGCAAACGGATTGAACCGACATGCCGTCGGGATTCAGAAAGTCGGCGGAAAACTGGAACGAGGTTTTTTGGATCGGCTTGGAAAGAGCGATCACGTCCATGTCTTTCGCCTTGGGCGTCGGTCCGATCAACTCGGGCATTTTATCGTCCGTCGAGGTTTTCTGAGGTTCGACGACGATATAATCTTCTGGCCTCGCCCCGATGTCAATGAACCGCCAGCTGTAAACCTCGGTCTGTTCCTTGATCCTGGCGAGGAGCGAATCTCGCGTGTATTTCGGGTCGGAGACGCTGTCGCGACCGTTGGTCACGAAAACGACGATCACCTTTTCGGGCCGTTTCGATTCCGGCATCGCGGCCAATCGGGCGCCGGTCTCATCGATCAAGCGGCAGGCCGATTCGATCAGGGCCGCGTTACCCTCCGGTTCGATGCGAAACACGCCGACTTCGCCGATCGGCTTTTCCGCGAAGACCGGCTGGTACTCGTCGAGGCCAACGGCGTAGGAGACCGTCGCCGTCTGGTTCCGGTATTCGTCGAGCAGGCAATTCAATCGGTCGACCAACGCGGGTTCCGAGAACCGGCTCGAATCGACCAAAATGTTCAGGCTGATTGTGTTCGGTTTCATGGTAACTCGTTGCTCGTTGGATTATCAACTCTCGCCGTGGCCGGACCAATAGCACGTTGGCCGGCTTCAAAAATTAGCGAACCCAGATTTTGCCTTCTGGCGCCTTCGGGGACAACTCGGAAGCCGTTTCCTCCGGCGATTGGGAGGGGGTGTCCTCCGCAGTGTCAACGGCAACAGGGGGTTGAGGAGAGACGCTTTCTCCGTTGTTGCCTTGTTTTCCGCACCCTCCGAGAACGGCGAGATTCAGGATAACGACGACAAATAAAACGACCGTGAGTTTCATGTTCATGGGATACCTCCATTATTGGGATTTATTATCGGGAAACCAAAAAATTACGGATTTTCACTTATTTTAATTTCATCAAACTTGCCCTGCATTATCTTCAGTTCATCGAAAAATGCGTTGCACTTCCGATCTTTTTTCATGTTTTCAATCAGCAAATATTTGGGCAACGTGATCGTGATCGTGTTGTCATCAATTACGAAGTTTTCCGTATCTTCCAACATTTCACCGTAGGCGGCTAGGACCGACGGGACGGTCTCATTGAAAAAGGATTCATAGGGAGAGACCGGTTCCAAGGGGGCTTTGGGCAAGCCCTCGGAATTTTGGGGCTGAACAGGGAAATCAGAGTGGTTCTGCGCGGACATGGTGGGGTTCTCCATCTGCCAAAAACAGCATCCGACCCCCCACGTCACCGCATTCGACAAAACCAATAAAACCAGCAAGGCGGGAAGGAAGAATACGATTCTTTTTCTCGAATGAAGGCCCGGTTCGCCATACCATTTAATCAGGAACCGGTCGTTTGAATTCGGCGGAGCCCAAACGGTGCCGACGATCAGGTAATTTTTTCCGTCGATTCGCTTTCGGATCAGGCTGGAATTAACCTCGGGAGGTGTGTCTTCAATATTTTCCAAGAGATCCAAGGCGTGCTGGTTCGTCAGCGCGATGTTACTCTTCAGCCATTGATCGACCACATAACCGACGCCTTCCTTTCGTTTCACAAGGCAGGCGGCAATGGGAGATTGCAGATATTTCCGAGTGTCCGGTTTCATGATTATGCTCTATTGTTTTTCCGAGCTATAAAAAATTGCCTGGGAAACATCACTTCAGGGCGGACCAAAAAAGTTCGGGCAAATGATACCCGTGATCGAATTCGAACGTCAAATCAACTCTCGCATTATTGGCGGAAACCAAGGCTTTGCCTCCGTCGCTTTGGATGAGCGGCATGCCAAGAAAGTCCAGAGAAGGCGACGATGCAACGGCACCTCCGTAAACTTTTTCAAACTCCGACTTGCCGGAGGAGGTTTGTATCAACATGGAAACGCTGGAATTCAGTGGAAGAAAATAGCTTATTGACTCTTTGGGAGAAATTACTTTTTTTCCAGAGACGGTAATCTCGCGACCATAATCGTCGTCGACCGTTTCTCCCGATTTGGTGCATTGGCCATCGAATTCGATGTAATACTTTCCATCGGCGGTCACCGTGCCGCTCACTCCGTGTTCGACGACCTCGTACATCCGGTGTTTCAAGCGGTCGGCACAAAATACACAAATCGCCCCGATGTCCTTTTTTAACCGATCCTGGACTTCGTCAGGTGCCGAGATATCGCTGTTCAGCGCTCTCCAGCGATCTTGTTGCGTTTCGAGACCGGCTTTCAGCTTTTCCAGGGCAACGGCCGGCTCCAACTTTTCTTTTCGAATGGCCCCGATGTTTTCCTTCAGGGACAAGGAGGTAAATTCCTGAACCGCCTGCCAGGTCACTTCCCGATTGTTTTTGAGAAGCAACCGTTCGGACTCCGGGAGAAATTCGGCGTCATCGATGTTCAGGCGGGTGAAATAACGACCTGTCTCTATTCTTTTATCGAAGTCCCCGATGTCGCTTCTCGCGCCGTCGACCTTCCTCAGTGCCCGGTGAATCAATTGACCGAATTCCTTCCAGAGTTCTTCGAGGGCGGAACGATATTCATCATCTGGAAGATTTTTTGTGTTGTCCGGATCCAAAGTATGAAACGCGTTCGAAATGATTTTTCGAGCATTTGATACTTCAGTCTCATTCGGTTTTCTCAACGTCGGAATCGATTTGATACGGTCAGTCAGCTCTCGGACGGAATCCGCTTTCTCTTTAGCTTGTGCAATGACCGCTTTACGATCATACTCTTTGTCATGGCTTGGAATCACATGAAAGACGATCACGCCTACGACTAAAAGCATTAAGGCGGCAGTTATTATAAGCCAGTGATTGGGAGACCAGTCGCGAATCACCCGTGGATTAACCTGTCGCTTGATTTCGCAAAGCCGTTTCAAGGGGCCGAAGACTTCTCCGGGATTCAGCGAATTGATCCGAAATTGATTTTTCTTGCGGTCCAAAATCTCAGGATGGATATCCTTGTATCCTTTGCCCGGCGTTTGGCCCTTGTATTCCTTATCCTGGAGATCGAACACTTTGTCGAACCACGTGTTCGCACGTTGCTTGAGCAAGTCGTCTTTCTTGTCAAGGATGTCGCGATGCGTTTGAATGAAAAGGCATGGCAAAGGGTTCTTCGGGCGACACTCAAAGACATGTTCGAACAATATGGAAGCCTGGTTGGTTTCTCCTGCGTAAAAAGCTTCAATATTCGAATCGGTTTCAGCTGCATCGGAATAGGTCGGGTCAAAAAAGAAAAGCAAGCATTGGCAATCCTTGAGAAAACGTCTCACCTCTTTTTTGCTCTCCTTATTCGCCAAGGAATCATCGACTGTTTTTCGTATTTCTTCACCTCGGACATCGTGAAAAACAAACACGATCCAATCGTTCCCAGGCCAGTCCTGGACAAGCCTTTTTCCCGTGTTGCCCTCCGTAAAGAAATCGTTGCGGATTGAAATACTGATGCCTTCAATACTCTTTGTCGTCGGATTGTTTCGTTCTTCTTTTTTCCTGGTCTCATGTTTAACCAAAAACTTTTTAGCCTTTTTGTTCAGTCTGACCTTCTTGCCGCCAGAGTTTTTTTCTTTGTTTTTCTTATCAAGTTGGCTGAGCTGGCTGATCAGTTCGCCAAGAAAAAACGTTTTTCCCGCCGCGGAACAGCCGTAAATATTGATCTTGATCGACTTTCCGTGAATTCTGTTTTTCACGCCGCGACTTTTGATCAACTTGTCAAGAATTTTGCTTTTCATTTTCGTTGCCATGAGAGGAGTGATAATCGATAAATGATTGAAATGTATTGCCCAAACTGCAACGGCCAGTGCTAGTCCGGTTCTTCATAACCCGTCAAAACGTCGATATCGCTGCCGTACAGCCGGTCGTCGAAAACCTCGTCGGATATCTCACGGAGTCGACCGGGCAAAGCGATGTCGTCGCAGTTGACAATCGTGATTAAAAAAAGCGTTGACGCGTCGAATTTGTTTTTCGTCTTATTAAATTCCTCGCGAATCATTTCAAGCAGATTCGCGGAGGTTTCCGCTTCGAGCGGGATCGATCGATCGAATATCCCGTTTTCGTCGCCTTCCTTGTAATCGGCTCTGCCGTTTGGCAAATCGAAAATGATTTCGATGTTTCGCGAGGGGCTTTGAGGGGCAGCCGTTACTGCCTGCGCTTGGGCGGTCGGGGCGGCACTCTCTTTCCCGCCGCTTCCGCCTTTCATGAAATTGAGCAACACGAGCAACAGGCCGGTCAAAAGGCCGATGAGCAAGGCTCGCCAGAAGCTGGACTCGACTTTCACGAATCGAAAATGGCGCACGACGAAGAGTACGGCAAAGGCCGCCGCGAAGGCGATGAGGCCGCCCCATGCGACCGAGACGCTCGGCTCCAGGAGCCAGGATAAGTTGAATAAAGTTTTAAGCCAATAAAACATCGTCTTCTTAAGGCGTTTGAGGGAGGAGTTTGGGAGAAGCGGCGGAAACTCGCCCGATCGAAAGCCGAATTCCTCGTTCTCGCTTTTCCGCGAGAGCAAAGTCGTTGATTCGCTGAAGCCCCGATTTTCCGGGATTATGTTCTTTCACGAGAAAAACTTCCAAGGCCCCTCCCTTGTTTTGATCTTGCTGTTTGTCCAGCCAATCCGTCATATGCCTTTCGACCGTTTGATAGAAGATCTCGTCGTCCTGCTCTTCGACGACGAACGGCTCTTGGTCGGTCTTCCCTTCGGTCAAGACGGCAATCTCGCATTGCCGGGCCTGCCCGCCCGGTCCTTCGCCTTCCAGCGGAAGGAATCGAAGGATCCACCGGCTTCTCCGGCCTTGAACGTCCTTCGATTCTTCCGAATCGTCGCTCGCCGGGACAGGATCGGGTGGTGAGGGCTCGGGAGGCGTTTCAGCGACCATGTCGCTTCCCGTTGTCGTTCCTCCCGTCGTTCCCGAATGAAACTTTCCGTAACAGGCTCCCGCGATCGCCCCCGCGACGGCACAGGCGAGTGCCGTGATTACGACCGCCTTCACTGTAATGACGGCGGTGCCCAGAAGTACTGGCCCGACCCCCATAATACAAACAACGGCCACCACCGCAACAGCCGCAACGGCGACCGCAACGGCAAGGCCGACAAAAACGGCTTGTCCCAAGTTGGTTGAAAGAATGGCTCCCATGATCGTTTATCCCGGTTCAATGGTTAGAAAGGTGCATCTCCCAGCTCAAACAGTTTTTGTTTTTCGTTCAATTTCCAGGTTTTTTTGAGGGTGGAAATTTTTTGCTGACTCCATTTTCCTTCGTGCTTGTCGTTCGCGAGAGTAAAAAGCAGCAACCAGGTTGCGTCCGAAGCCTGTTCATCAAGAATCGACCGGATATCCTTGTCGCTGTCGGTCGCGATCCGATTTTTCTTCTCTTTGATGGCCGGGTCGAATTCGTGGCAACTTCCATCCGGATTGCCGTAGAGGTAAATGATCCTGACTCCGGGTTTCGCCTGGGCCTCGGCGAATTCGGAACTGGCGGCTTGTTCGCCGGACCGTGCCGATTCTTCCTCGAATTGGGCATAAGCCATGAGGACCATCATCAGCCCGAGCAGCACGACGGTGACATCCAACAGCGGAAGAAAACGCGCAATAATGGTTTTGATGTTCATGAAACCCTCATTTACTCTTTGATTGCCCACCCAAGAAAGAAATTGGCGATCAGATTGAGGATGAGCATGAGAAGCCCGCTGATCGTCGAGGTCAATGCCGGGGCGAAATTATTAAAGAGCACCCCGATATCCGGCTTTCCGCTTTCCATCGAAGAAAACGTCGCCAGCAGTCCCAGCATGGTTCCCAAAAGCCCCGCCAAAGGGAAAAATTCGCAAAAATAAAGTGAGGAATCCCGAAATTTTTCCAGAGTTTTTGCCGAATAGTGTTGCCGGCGTATGCAAAGATGCATCAGACTGGCAAACATGCCCAATCCGCAAATCCAAATAAATAGATCAAAATAAACCATTGCATTCCAATAAGCAGAAATCACGGCAATAAAACTCCTCGTATTACGTTGTTGTTGCTGGCCCCACAATCTCAGTATTTCCAGAGCAATAATTTTCGCGTAATTGGTCAACTTCTTCCCGCATGATTTGCCGCAATGCCGCCGACTCCAGCACTTCGGCGTGTCGCCCGAAGCCGAGCAACCAGCGCTTCACCGGGGCGAGGTCGCGCAGCCGTAGCTCCAAAACGACGCCGCCATCCGGCTGCTCTTCGAACCGCTCCGTCTTATGCCAGTGCTTCTCACGGATTTGACCCGCGAAATACGTGTCGAAACGGATGCGCACTCGTTGCAGCGGGCCGCTCTTCTTCCCCTCGAAGATGCCGAACAGCCCGGCCAGATGCTCCGGCAACGCGAAACCTTCCGCCTGCTGCAGCGGTTCGGCCGTCACCGTCACGCCGCTCATCCGGTCGATTTTCCAATGTCGGATCGCCTCGCGTTTGTGTGAGTAGCCGATCAGGTACAGCGAGCCGTCGTGATGCACCAGCCCGTAGGGGGACACCTTCGTCGGCGAGGGCTTTTCATCCTGGAGCGACCGATATAAGATCACCACGCGGCGACTGTTTTCGATCGCGACAACCAACTCGTCGATAAGGCCCGTTCGGCCTTGATAATCGCTCACGCCGAATGCCGTTTTGTCGAACATGCCAACGAGGCGTTCAATGTTGTGAACCACGTGTGTTCCGAGCGTTTTACGCATTTTATCGAGCGCATCCTGCATCGACTCCCAGAGGAACGTGCCCATCATCGGCTCCAGAAATCGCCGGGCGAAGTAGATCGCGACCAGCTCGTTGAACGTAAATCCGAGTTTCGGGTCGGTCAAGGTGATGCGGTACGTCTTCAGCCCGGTCGCCTCGTCTTTTTCTTCGAACAGGGGCACGTCGTTTTCGCGGAAGAGGGCAAGGTACCGCTGGATCGTCCGGCGGCTGAAGCCGGTTTTCGCGACAAGCTCTTCGAGCGTCAATCCAACAGTCGTTTTGCCGAGCAACTGGATGACTTTCCATAGCCGTGCAAATGTCGGTTCCGAATCGGTCATGGGAGCCTCTCTCGAAAAATTTTTCGTGATGGTTTCGCCGCGTTGCAAGGATCGTATTCCACTTTCGAACAAAAATCCAGAGGGGTATGACAGAGGCTGTCACTTCGCCGCCGATTTTTTTGAAAATTCTTTGTTCTGTTCCCTCATATTCCAGAAAACGAAACCGCATGACCCAAAAATCGAGAGAAATAGATGACTGTTTCAGGCGTATTTCAGGTCGTTTTTCCCAAGACTTCCAAGGCTTGGGTAAGAAAATAGCGTTCTTACCCAACAGGTCGTGATGATACAGCCACTTAGAGCAACGGCCTTGACACCAAACAATAGGGCAGCGTTGATAAAGAACATGGCCGGAATTCCTGTGCGGTAGTATCGCATTCGGCCTGTGGCTCCTCTTTCTGTTTCATGGGAAAGAGGAGCCACGAACCGAGTTGCACCGCATCACCCTGGCCGGGGTACTCAGGTCAACCGGCCGGGCTCCCCATACGGAGAGCGCCAGCCAATTGCAATCCTGAGTTTAAGAGCTAAAGCTCCCAACGGCCAGTTGATGCAGTAAAACAAATGACGTAAACGCTGTTTTTGAAACAGCAAGGAACTGATTGTAGGTCCGCCAGTTTCCGGCTGGAATCTGGCAACCATCGTAAAACGTACCAAAACGGCCCGGCGACGTCAAGAACCCTGAAAAGGGTTAAAACACACCTGGCCGTCCACAACAGCTTTGCGGTCAATTGTCGGAGAAATCGGGTTTTTTGACCCGCCAACAAACATCATCTGCCGCGACGACGGCTTTGAGCAGAGGGCAGATTCCTGGGCGAACGCCTTCCAGTAGCAACTTTCCCGTTTTCCGAGTAGTGCGGCCCGCGCTTCGAGCCTCCGCTGCATTACCATACAATCTGCTATTGGTCGGATGCAATGTCATCAAAAGACTTGCCTCGGCATAAGAGACCGGAACGACATCCAAATGGTCCTTCGCTTCGGGCCGACCAATGAACTTGCTCCAAAAATCATTGGCCTTGTCGGTCATAAATCGCATCTCCGTACCGAGTTTTTGCATGTCTGGAATAGAAAAGCATACACCGTAAGCCGTGTTGGACCGGTTTCGTGGTTTGATCGTCGTAACCGTAACACGTACACCGAAATAACGCCCGAGTACCTTGATGTCTTCGACAAGGTAGGGGCTCGATGTGCTGAACCGAATCACAGGGCGAGGATTCTTTGTGTTGCGATTCCAAGTGAGCGTTCCGTCTCCTTCGAGCAAACCGGCAAGCAGACCAAGAAGGCAGTCTCTCGATCCGCCTTGCAGGATTTCTCGTGGAATGATCTTGCGTAATGCCCCTCGTTTCGCCGCTTCTTCCTCGTTACAAGGTTCGCGATTGCAACAAAACACGGATTGGGCAAGCTCGGAGCCGCCGCTGATATGGACCTTTGTCGATTCTCCCAGCTTGTTGTCCCCGCTTCCGTCTTCAGAATACTCGCGAACGGTAATGTCGCTGGAGAATTTGCGGCGGACAATGTCGACAAAGGCAGCTCTTTTATCGGAATCCAGTTTTGCGTAACCGATCATTTTGTTCGTAATCCATCCATCGGAGATGAGGGCACCATACCACCAGCCAATCTCCCAATCATACTCACCTCCAGGAATCGGTATTCGGCGATGAAACGGCGTCAAGCCTTTTTCTTCCGCCAAAGCGAGAATGTCCGGCAAAATATGCGGCGATCTTATGGGAATGCTTGACAATTGAATGTCAAATTCGTTGCCTTCACGACCAGAATATTTAAAACTAACCATAAAAAATTCCTTTTTGCATTAAATAGTAAATTGCGATTTGTTCATTAACACGTTGTCAACAAGCATCGCATCTCTATTTAAAGTAGCAAAAGGGCGTCGTTCATCAAAATCACATGTTGCGCCCAAGTTTTGACAAACGATCTATTTGCGAAAATCACGACGATCGCCGGTTCTAAAAAACGGTGATTTTTGATCTATATCCTCTTGGTGAAAGAGAATCACGTTAATCAACGTGCCTTCTTTTCCGCTCCGATATCGGACTGTCGCACAGTGCGATCGTTCGATGCCGGGGCATTTCTATCTCTTGCAGAAGGAGGGGAATTATGTCCCATGTCGTTGTTATCCAAGTCGAAATCAGAGACTTGGACGCTATCCAATCGGCCTGTCGCCGGTTGCAACTCAAACAGCCCGCCTTCGGTCGGGCCGCGCTATTCGAAACCGAGGTCGAGGGAATTCTCGTCGAACTTCCCGACTGGCTGTACCCGGTCGTCTGCGATCTCGATACCGGCGAGGTCAAGTACGACAACTTTGGAGGGGCCTGGGGCGAGCAGAAGCATCTCGACCGGTTCGTGCAGACCTATTGCCTCGAAAAGGCGACGCTCGAAGCCCGACGCAAAGGGTATGCCGTTGTCGAGCAGCCGCTTGGCGACGGGTCAGTCAAACTCACGATCAACATGGGAGGCATTGTATGAAAACGATTACTCTCATCATTTCGCCCGACGGCAAAGCCAAAGTCGAAACGCACGGGTTCGACAGGCAGTCCTGCAAGGACGCCTCGAAGTTTATCGAACAGGCTCTTGGCCAAAAAACGGCGGAGCAGTTGAAACCGGAATATTTTACCGACATCCATAACCACGAACATACGGAGGTGAGTCAATGAACTCGTTGGCCGAAACTTTACGGAACTACGTCGCCGCCTGCTTCAGCGGCCTTTGGATCGAGACCTTTGAACCCGACGAGGCGATTCGCGAAATCGATATACTGTGTCGCGACGAGAATTGGAAATACGCGACCTGGGACGTTGAGCAGGGTTTGCAGCAAAATGGAGAAGCCCAAAAGATGGACCCGCTGACCGTGGTGCAAACACTGGCCTCGCTGTCCGACGGCGAAACGCCGATGCTGTTGGTGTTGCGGAACTTTCACCGCTTTCTCGGCAGCATCGACATCGTGCAGGCCCTCGAACGGCAGATCGCCCACGGTAAAATCCGCCGGGCCTTCGTCGTCGTCCTCGCCCCTGTTGTGCAGATTCCCGCCGAGCTCGAAAAGCTCTTTGTCGTGTTGGAGCACCCGCTGCCGGACAAGGAACAGCTGCGGCAAATCGCGACCGAGATCGCCGGGGAACTTCCGGAGGAGCCGAATACGCGTCGCGTGCTGGATGCTGCCGCCGGAATGACCCGGCTCGAAGCGGAGGGAGCCTTTTCGCTGTCGATGATCGAGCACGACATGCTGTTGCCCGAGCCCGTCTGGAACTTGAAAGCGAACATGTTGCGGCAGTCGTCGGCGCTGCGATTGTATCGCGGCGAGATTCCCTGTCTCGGCGGGCTCAACAATTTGACACGGTTTTGTAGCCGGGCGTTGTTCAACACCGGTAGCGGTTTGCGGGCGAAAGGAGTCATGCTCCTCGGTGTCTCGGGCAGCGGCAAGTCGGCGTTTGCAAAGCGGCTGGGACATTCGGTGCATCGGCCGACGCTGGTGCTCGACATCGGGGCCTTGATGGGCTCGCTCGTGGGACAAACCGAGGCGGCCCTCCGCAAGGCTCTCAAACAGATTGATGCGATCAGCCCCTGTGTTGTGATGATCGACGAGATCGAGAAGGCGATCACGACCGGTGGCAACGATGGTGGTGTTTCGGCTCGCATCCTCGGGACGCTTTTGGGTTGGCTCAATGATCGCGTGTCGGATTCGTTCGTCGTTTGTACTGCCAACGACATTTCGAAACTGCCGCCGGAGCTGTGTCGAGCCGAACGGTTCGACGGTATCTTTTTCGTCGATCTGCCGGACAGGGCGGCTCGTGGGCAGATTTGGAGCATTTACGAATACCAGTACGGGCTCGAAAAGCGTTCGCTCAAACGGCCGGACGATACCGATTGGACCGGGGCCGAGATCAAATCGTGCTGCCGCCTTTCAAAACTGCTCGACGTGTCGTTGACCGAGGCGGCGGATAACGTCGTGCCGGTCGCGGCGACGGCTTCGGAATCGGTTCACGCTTTGCGGAGCTGGGCTTCCGGCCGTTGTCTCGATGCCGCCCGACCGGGTGTGTATCGGTATCGGCAACCGGCCCGGCGAAAAATTTCCAAGCGGAACGATCCTCCGGCGGCGGCAGTTGCCTGAGCGAAACCCGTATCAATCTTTCTCGTAACGCCTCCTTTGTCGGAGGCGTTTTTTGTCTCTCACGAAGGCACGAAGGGCACCAAGGAAGGCTTGGAATTTGCAATCTCTTTGTGAACTTTGTGCCTTTGTGAGAAAAATCGAATCAGCAACAATCCCTCTATTTTGGAGTATCCCATGACCCATTCGGAATTTTACGAAACGCTGGCCGCCAAGACCGGCGATGAGCTCGATACGATCGAGCGGCTCGGGTTCGAGTTGCATGTGCCGACGTTTGAGCCGGATCGCAAGGAAGCGAAACGGCAGCGACGTCTTCGCCTTTGGAGACAACAGCGGCGGGAGCGTTCGCTCGCGGAGTTGGCTCACAAGGTTGTGCAATCGTGAATCGACCGGCGTCTTCGCCGCTCGGCTAAACATCTTCCCTCTATATAAAGGAGCAATTATGTCAACGTTACTCAAAACTTTGGAACCACCGGAAACGGCAACTCGCTCGTTCGGCGAGGAACTGCAAGCGGCAATGGCGGCCGTCCGGGTCCAGCTGAAATGGTTTGGGACTCGGCGTTCCGTGACCGCTTCGCAGAAGCATCGGGCGGCCGACGTGTTCGACGCGGAGTCGAAGTTCGTGTCGATGGGCAAGAAGCTGCTCGACACACGGCACCCCGCCTGGAAAAAGATCGTTGCCGTTCGCAGCCGTATCCTCGCGACCTGGCGAAACTCGTCGTTGCCGTTTCCGGAGCCGGGTGTCCGGCTCATCCGGAGGCGGGACCTTGATGCGTTTACGGCGAGCATGAACGAGCTGCGTGATGATCTGCGAGAGGCGGAACGCGAACTCGACAATCATTACGACGAAATTCGGGCAGCGGCGAGGGAGCGACTCGGGCGGTTATATAACCCTGAGGATTACCCGGTTTCGATGGTCGGACTCTTCGAGGTTTTTGTCGATCACCCTAACATCGAAGCTCCCGAGTACCTCCGCATATTGTCGCCGAAGCTGTACCGACAGGAAACCGACCGCGTTCGCAATCGCTTTGATGAGGCGGTTCGGCTGGCAGAGGAATCGTTTCTCAGTGAGTTGGCGAAGTTGGTTGAACATCTGTCCGAGCGGCTCTCCGGAACCGAAGACGGCAAACCAAAAATTTTCCGCGACACGGTGGTCAGCAACCTCGTCGAGTTTTTCGAGCGATTTCGCAGATTGAACATTTCGTCGAATGAGGAGCTCGACCGGCTGGTCGCCGAGGTCCGCCGCATCGTCGGGCATACTACGGCCGACGATCTTCGCAACAGTGCAGCCCTGCGTCAACAGGTCGCGACCGGTTTGGCTCGCGTGCAGGCGAGCCTCGATGGGCTGATGGTCGATCGTCCTCGCCGCAATTTGATTCGGAGAGGAGGGGGCAGTGGAAATCGTGATTAAACCCAACGGCATGTTGATCGGAATTTACTCAGATGCGCTGGACTACGGCGTGTTTGGCCGGCCACAAATCCGCCGGGCCTCGCATGTCGAGCCGGATACTTCCGGCCGCTGGACCGCCGACCTTTCTCCGGTTAAGGGTCCCAAGCTCGGACCGTTTGACAAGCGGGCCGAGGCGATTGACGCCGAACTCGAATATCTCAACATGATGCTCGGCGAGATTGATTCCGCTCACGACGTATTTTGATTTATCAGCAGATGGGACAGATTGACGCAGATGATTACCGTCATTCCCGCGTAGGCGGGAATCTATTGTGAAACCGTTCTCTCTGGACCCCCGCCTGCGCGGGGGTGATGCGCGATCCTGCTCGACCACAAAGCACTTCGATGCTCCCATCTGCGAACATCTGTCTCATCTGCTGATTACTTTACACCATTTTTCTGAAAGGACAATACTATGAAAATCAATCTCCTTCGCTCCGATCTTTTCCGGTTCGAGCGACTTGTTACCAAACTCGTGAAGCCCTCGGAATTCTCCGCGACGATTTATTTCGTTCCTTCTCCCGATGGGTTGCAAATCGCGGCCTACTGCGACACCGCCATTCTGACGCTCACGGTCCCGACCGATTACGCGGATACCCCGTTTACGCTCCCGTGGGCGACGGTCAAGGAGCTGGCGTCGAGGAAAGCCAATCCGGTCGAACTCGACGTGAACGGCCCGTTGGTCGGAATTGCCTGGAGCGAGAGCGGTGTGCCGCAGCATCGGACCGTGCCGAACGTGGGGCAGACCGAAAAATCGTTGCCGCCAACGCCGGATAAGCTCGCGACGCATCCGATTACGTTGCTGGACGCTTTGGTCGCCGCCGGAAAATGCGTCGATCCGGACAACGCCCGCTATTCGCTCGGCGCGGTTTGCCTGCGTGGGGCAACAGCCCAAATCATTTCGAGCGACGGACGGCAGGCTCTGTTGCAGGACGGGTTTAGCTTCCCGTGGGAAAACGATGTCCTCTGCCCCGTGTCGAAAATCTTCGGGTCGCAGGAACTCCGAAAAATTTCCGAGACGGTCAAGATCGGTGCCGCGGACCAATGGGTGTTTTTCCAAATCGGCAATTCGCAGATCGGCGACGTGATGTTCTGGCTCAAGGTGGTCGAGGGGAAGTTTCCTCGGCTCGATCAGTTTGCCCGGAACATCGAAGGTCATTCCTGGTTGCATCTCGACCCGACCGACGCCGCGTTCGTCGCGGAGCGGCTCGATAGCCTGCCGGGCAAGACGGACCCCGAATCGCCGGTGTACGTTCGGCTCGATAATGGCATCGCCGTTCGCGGGCATGATACCAAGCAGCAAACGGCGACCGAGCTCCGGCTGATCAAATCGCGTTGCGAGGGTTCGCCCGTCGTAACCCCGGTCAACCGACGATTTTTGAAAAACGCCCTCGGCTTCGGAATCAGCCGGATCGGCTTCGACCCGAAGGAGCGAACGCCGCTGATCGGCTACGGCGAGCAAAAAATGTTCGTCATCATGCCGCTCGAAGGGGACGAGCCGCCGGTCGAACCCGAAAAGATCACGGTATTGGCGTCCGACAGTAACCTTCCAGTTTCGCAGAAATCTGACAAACCGACTCCGGACGAAAAGCCGATTCCGTCGACGAAGGCGAATCGCACTCCCAAGCCCCGCCCCAAGGCGAACGGCAAACCGAAATCGCAACCTGCGCTCATTGATGAGGCGTTGAAGCTTCGGCAAAACCTGCGGGAAACGCTGGGCGGCGTCAACGACCTGATCCGCTCGATCAAAACCCAACGGCGGCAGGACAAGCTGCTGCGAACGACCGTCGCGTCGCTGCGAAAACTCCAAAACGTGTAATTGTTCGTTCACAAGGAGCCGGGGACGAAACAAAGTGCAGTCCCCGGACAAGACAACGCTCGTGTTCGTCATCCATTGTTCGCGTGCGTCGTTCGTGTGCGTGTTGGCGTTCGGCGTTGTCCGGGGATTGCGCTGCGCTTCATCCCCGGCTCCTTTCCCACTTCACCTTCAACATTTATGAGGAGAAAAACATGCCCATGAAAATCAATGTCGGCGTCTGCAAAAAAATCGGACTCCCCGATTACGGCAGTGCCGGATCGCATTGCGACATCGAACTCGAAATGGATTTTTCCGTGTTGTCCAATCCGGAAGAGTTTCAGAAACGTGTGCAGCACGCCTACCGCCTCTGCCGCGATTCCGTCGAGGCCGAGCTGCAAAATCATCGGGGCGGAACGACCGTTGCTCCGACGGTCGCAGGTTCGCACAGTACGAACCTGAATTCGGTTTCTGAGACCGCGACGCCCGTTTCCAGTTGTCGCAGTTCGTACAGCGGGCCTTCGGCCAAACAGCAGGAATACATCCAACGGCTGTCGAAAGGGATCAAAGGGCTGTCCGGTCGGAGGCTGGACGAATACTGCCAACAAACGTTCGGTCGGGCGAGCAACCAGCTGTCAGCACAGGACGCGTCGAAGCTGATCGACGTTCTGAAAGACGCGAAGGCGGGAAAGGAGCTGGCATGACGAGGCTTTCACTCTTGGATTTTTTGCAGCAGGCACAAGCCCCGGAGCCGCAAGTTTGGACTTACGTGTCGGCCTCGCGGATCAATTTGTGGATGCGTTGCCCGTTGGCGTTCCGGCGGAAATATCTCGAAGGCATCGCATCGCCCTCGACGCCGAGCCTGTTTATCGGCAAGGTCGTCCACGGGGCATTGGAGCATGTCTATCGCTGTTTGACAGTCGGAACCGTGGCGACGACCGAGGATGTCCCGGCGTTCGTCGAGGCGGCCTGGACAGCGACGATGAATTTGGAACCTTGTCTTTTCACCGATACCGAGCAGGAAACGAAATGCCGGAATCAGGTCACTGATCTGGTTCGGGCGTATCTTTCCGAAATCGACATCGCCGCGGAAAGGCCGATCGCCGTCGAGAAAAGATACGAGGTACCGCTCGTCGATCCGGCAACCGGCGAGGATTTCGGTATCCCGCTGGTCGGAATCGTCGATCTGGTTTTGGACAGCGAAGGCGGTCCCGTCGTGATCGACTTCAAAACGGCGGCCTCGGTCTCGACGAATACCGAATTGCAGCACGAAATGCAGTTATCGGCTTACGCCTACCTGATTCGCGAGGCATTTGGCCAAAACGAATCGGCGTTGGAAATCCGGCAGCTGATCAAAACGAAAACGCCGAAGATCGTCGTCCATCGGCTCCCGCCGCGAACGGAAAAGCACTTCGCAAGGTTTTTCGGCATCGTGCGGGAATACCTCGACAACCTTGATCGCGGCATGTTCAACGGCCGCCCGTCGTGGAATTGTTCGCTCTGCGAGCATTCCGGTTTTTGTGTCTAAAAATTTTTTTGAAAGGAGGGAACGTGAAAAAAGTCGTGTTGGTGTTGGCGGCGGCGCTGGTCGTCGCCGGTTGGGCGGGGTCGGTCGAGGCGGCGAGCCGGGGCCGGATGATCCGCTCGGCGATTCCGCGAGTCGTGGACTCCGCGACGAAGTGTTTTGTCAAGGTCGGCGAGGCAGCGAGCGGGCTTTTCTGGCGAAACAAGGTCGCGATCGCGGCGGGCACGGCGCTCGTAACGGTTGCCAGTCATCCGGAGCCGTTCATCGACGGGGCCGTCGCCGTGGCTGCCGGACCGCCGATTGTCGTTGCGGGGGTCGATCCGGCAGTTAAGCCGGTGGTCGTTTCGAGGAACACGCGGCCAACCGGTTCGACAGGTTCGTGGAACGGTGGCTTGATTCTCGGCGGCTTGATCGGCTTGCTGGGTTTGATCGTACTGTACGAAACAGGCGGCCGTGCGAGAACCGCCGCGAAGGTGATCACGGTGGTCGCATTGTTCACCGCCGTGCTCTTCTTCTGCGGCGTTGCCGGCGCGGCCGAGGTCGGTTGTGCACAAGGGACCACCTCGTTGTCTGCAACCGCGTTGCCAACGGTCGTACCACCGGTCGCCGCGATCTTCAACTGGCGAATTGTGCTCGACTTCGTGCTGATCCTGCTCATGCTGTCACTCGGCTCATAACGACGAGATCGTCAATTCGAGAAGGAGCCGGTAACACGGTTCCTTTTTTAGGTATGGCGATGTGTCGGAATCAAGTTTTTTCATTTATGGATCATCGATTACCCGGTCTATCATCACGGCAAATCGGCCGGCAGCCGCAAGGGTTACAACGTCGGTCGTTCCAAAGGGCGATGCGGGTAAAATTCGCCAATAACAATTCGAGCAATTCGTTTCGGCGCCCTTCGCAGAGCGTTTTTGATGTTGAAAAAATCGGTAAACTTAAGTCGGTAATTACACGGCGTGTAATAATGCGCCCTTGTTTTTCTCAAACCGTCACTGCTTTTTCGTGAAAAATGAGCGGAAGTATTGACCTCGGTTTTCGCGATTTCGGGGTGTTTATCGCTTCGGGCCGAAAGCTCCTCGATTCATTTTTTTGCGCGGAACGCGGTAAAATCACGGTTACTGCGTTCCGAGAGTGTTTTTTTGCTGCCTGATTGCGAAAGATCGTTGTTCTACAGGGATGAATTATACCAGACTGGCCGAACCTATTCAAAGGCGCAAAACCATCGTTTTCTCCATATTCACCCGTATTGAATCCCCCCCCATTTATGCAGCACCGGAGCCCGGTCCATAATGACGGGTCGCTCGTCCATTTCTTTGAGCAGTGTTTCCCGGACGATATCTTTTCGCTCTTCCACCATCTGGCTCGCCAAGGCCCAAGGTACGCCGCGTTTCGTCAGACGGTGGATGATATGCGGCCGATAAATTTCCCACGCTTTATCTTCGGGAACACCGACAGCATCCATATCCAGATCGGGATCGGGCACGACCACGCCACGGGCCACCATATCCGTAGGCACCCCGAGCAAGCTGCGCTGGACCATTCCGAATTTACTGCTTCCGACCCCGAAGACATGCCGAAGGAGTCCCTTAACCTGCCTCTGGACGAGTTTCGGGTGTGTCGGATCGGCCAAACCCGTCACCTGCTTGTAAGCGTCGTACAGCCCATATTCCTCCGCTTGGGTTTTCTTGGTGATCTTCCGCAGATCCTTCAGGCCGTTATTCGTATCGATCATCAGCTTGTACAGATAGTTCGCGTCGTCCACCAACGGGATATTACTGTCTTTCATCTCGCTGACCGGCCGGAACTTCGGCGGGAGAATCGGGATACTGGAAAGCATCCATTCTTTTGGGTGGATTCCCGTTTGGTCGCACGCTTTCAAATAGCCGAGAGCCCGAACCGCCTGATCCCGTTCCCCGGCTTTCCCGTTCTTGATCTTGGCCCGGTAATTGTTCATCATCAGCGGAACATTGATCGCGCTCAAGGCTTTTTGGATCGCCTGGAAACCGGTGCCGTACTGGCTGTATTCCTGCTCCCCGCTCATGATCGCTTTAAGTTCTTTCTGCTTCAGGCCAAGCAGAATCCGAGCCGGTTCCTCCATGACCGGGTTCAAGATCGGGACCGCGGGAGTCATCTTTCCCCAACGGTCGCCGTTCATGCCGAAGACGGCCGGATCGAACAGCCCGCCGGAGATCGGGGCTTTGTCCTTTTCCCAGCGGAGGGTTTCCCCGGATTTCACTTCCCGGCCGCCGGAGAGATGATCTACGTCGGCGTCGGTCATCGCCAGGATGTTGAGGCGGCCTTCGTCCGGCTTGACGTTAATCCCGGAGGCCCGGAGGCTGTTCTCGAATTTCTGGTAGACGAGCGGGGTCTTTTTCATCGTCGGGGTCCGCCCCTGCATGTACTCAAGCCAGAAGTCGGGGTTGGCCTGCCCCCGGTTGTATTTCGCGTCCATGAAAACCGAGTACGCGCCGTGGCTGACAATTCCGTTCAGGTGTTTTCCGAAAACAAAAAACACTTTCATTCTTTCCCCGAATCCTCATTCCAAGACAAAGGAAATCTCTCGCAAATTAGATAGTCAGCTACTTTACAACCGTATTCGGTCGCTTCTTGCTCGGGAAGCGACTCAAAATCACGTTTGAATTTGCGGAACAACTCTTCGACCGATTTTTCCGGAATGCAAGACGGGATTTCCGTAACAGCAGGCTTTGCCTGTTTCGAAGAAACTTCTTGTTTTTTCTCTTTGATTTCCTTTTTTGGCAACGGTTTAGGAACGGAAGCCGTCGACTTTTTCTTTGTCCTGGGATGGTATTTTCCATCCTTACCAAGCGTTTTTTCTGTCAGGTCCGAACCAGTTCGGACCTGATATTGTTTATTGATCCTGCAAACGTAGGAGTCGGAACAGTGGACGTGCTCGGAGATGATCGCATAATTGCGATCCGGAAATTCCTTAAGCGCGATCAGGACGGCCTTCTTTTTATCCTTCCAAGCCGCTGGCAGCCCATGATCGTGGTTGGAGCCAAGAGCAATCCACATCGCGTCGGTTTCGTTATCCGCGCAAATCTCGACTTCGATTTCCTGTATTCCAGCATTGGTTGCCGCTTGCAGTCGGTGAAAACCGTCGACCACATAGTACTTCCCATTGATCCGCGCGACCAGGATCGGCGGTATTTTCTTCGGGGTTTTGGAATAGGTTTCCTGGTATTTTCGAAGCCTCTGAGGATCAAGCCCTTCGCGAATCTGATACTTCGGGTCGGCGACGATCAAACGGATCGCGAGTTTTTTAAGCGTATTTTGTTTTAGCATGTTTTTCAGCCTCCGAGTAAATGACGTAAGAATTATTCGAAATGCCGAAAATTTCGGCAACCAATCCCAGTAGGGACAGATTCCTTATTGTACCGCGAGGGTCGAAGTTTCCCCAAAACTCCGTGCTTTGCGACGTGACTCCGTCCGTTTGGTGCTCATTCACCGTTCTGCGATAATAGACGACTGTCGATGCCGAGGCGCATTTCCAAGGCACGAAATCAAACCTTTTCCAATTTGCAATCTGATCGGAGGACGGAACCAGAAATGAAAAAAGAAACCGACGATAATACGTTTAAACCCGAACGCCTGACCGTCAACGCCCGCGAGGCGGCCCAAATGCTCGGCGTCTCGGAACGGACGATCTTCCAGCTGAGTAAAGCCGGAAAGCTGCCGCACAAGCGGCTGGGGGCTCGCGTGGTCTATTCAATCGCCGCCCTAAAGAAATTTATCGACGAACCGGATACCGAAACGGTTAAACCGGAAGCGTCTTGACCACGGCCGAAATTTGGCGATACTGGAAGTGCAGAAAAACTCGCGGTGTCGCATAAGAAAGGAAAAATAGATGGCAACACTGACGAGAAAAAAGTCGGGCTGCTGGGAAATCCAGTTTCTCGACAGTAACAAACGACGCCGGTCGATCTCGCTCGGCCGGCGGTTTACGGAAGAGACGGCGAACCAACTGTGCAAAACGGTCGAACGCCTGATTCACTCCCACGACAACTCGCTGCCGATCGACAAGCGGACGTTCTTCTGGCTGGAGACGGCGAGCGCGGAAATTCGCGAGAAGCTGGCCAAGGTCGGATTGACCGAAGCACCGAAGCGGCAGACCTGCGACGAGCTTTGGACGACCTTCCTCGACCACAAGGTCAAGGAGGTCAAGAGCTCGACCTACAAATGCTACGAAGAGGCCAAGCGTCGGTTTTTCGAAATGTTCGACGCGAACGAGCGGATCGGCGAGTTGACGCAGGCCCGAATGCGGGAGTGGAAGGCGTCGCTGAAGGAGGATTTCGCGACGGCGACCGCCGCCGGAACGATCGCCAAGGCGAAGGCCGTGTTCAACTGGGCCGTACAAAATGGTTGGTTGGACGTCAGCCCGCTGAAAGGTGTCGGCCGCGGCTCCTACAAGAATCGCGACAAGGACCGGCATGTGACGATGGAGGAGTACGAGCTGTTGCTCGACGCCTGCCCTTGCGGCGACTGGCGAACGATTATCGCGCTCGCGAGGATCGGCGGGCTGCGTTGCCCGAGCGAAGTTTTGCGACTGCGTTGGACCGACATCAATTGGGAAAAGTCCCGGTTTTATGTCCGGTCGCCGAAGACCGAGCACCACGAGGGAAAGGAAGGGCGGCTCGTGCCGCTGTTCCCGAGGTTGCGTGAGGAGTTGCGAAGTTTGTTCGAATCGGAAGCGAGCGAGGGATCGGAATTCGTGATCACGCGGTATCGCGACCCGGAGCGAACGAACCTTGGGACGCAGTTCGGCCGGATCGTGCAGATGGCGGGGATCGAGCCGTTCCGGAAGCCGTTTACGAACATGCGGGCGAGTCGGTCGACGGAGATTTACAGCGAGTTCGGCGCGTTTTTGGAGTCGAAGTGGATTGGTCACAGCTCACGGGTGGCGAAGGAGCATTACCTGCAAGTCCGCGAGATCGATTTCCAGCTGGCGGCCCGTGAGGAACGGCAGGACGAGCGACGAAAAGATCAGGAAAAGAGTGCTTTTTCTGTAAGCCCGGAGGGGACTTTTCTGTAAGGCGGAAATTTTT
>JAVBQI010000087.1:0-6826 GCA_031549145.1 Thermoguttaceae bacterium
ACGTTGGACGAATACCGCAAATACATCGAGAAGGACAGCGCTTTGGAGCGACGGTTCCAAATCGTGATGGTCGAGCCGTCCAATTCCAAGGAAACGGTCGAAATTCTCAAGGGCCTGCGGGACCGTTACGAAAAGCATCACCACGTTAAAATCACCGACGGAGCTCTCGCGGCGGCGGTCGAACTCTCGAACCGTTACATCACAGGCCGCTGCCTGCCGGATAAGGCGATCGACGTGATCGACGAGTCGGGCGCCCGGATACACCTCAAATCGATGACCCGCCCCCCCGATTTGAAGGAAATCGACCTGCAAATGGAGCAGTTGAACAAGGACAAGGAGGCGGCCGTCGCGAACCAAGACTTCGAGAAGGCGGCGGCACTCCGCGACCAATCGGAGAAGCTGAAAAAGAAAAAGACCGACATTCAAAAGGAATGGCGGGAAAAATCGCAGGAGATCGGCGGAATCGTCGACGACCAGGTCATCTCCGAGGTCGTCTCGAAAATGACCGGCATTCCGCTCACGCGAATGACGGTCGAAGACACGAAACGGCTCATGCGTATGGAAGAGGAACTGCATGGAAGCGTAATCAGCCAAAACGAAGCGATCACGGCGATCTCGAAAGCGGTGCGCCGCAGCCGGAGCGGACTCAAGGACCCGAAGCGGCCGACCGGATCGTTCATTTTCGCGGGGCCGACCGGGGTCGGAAAGACCTTGCTCGCCAAAGCGCTCGCCGAATTCATGTTCGGGGACGCCGATGCGCTCATTCAAATCGACATGAGCGAATACATGGAAAAACATAACGTGAGCCGGCTGGTCGGGGCACCTCCCGGATTCGTCGGGTACGAAGAAGGCGGGCAGCTGACCGAAAAAATCCGGCGGCGGCCCTACTCGGTCGTGCTTTTGGACGAAATCGAGAAAGCGCATCCCGATGTGTTCAACATGCTGCTTCAAGTGATGGAGGAAGGCCGCTTGACCGACAGCTTCGGTCGGAACGTCGATTTCCGGAACACGATCCTGATTATGACGACCAACGCCGGGGCCGAGGCGATCAAGAACGAATCGGCGTTCGGCTTCCAAAAACCGAGCGACGACGCCTCCTACGAAAACATGAAAGAGCGGGTCAAGGAACAGATCGAGCGGTTTTTCCGGCCGGAGTTCCTGAACCGGTGCGATGATATTATCGTTTTCCGGCATTTGACGGACGCCGATCTCGGCGAGGTCGTCGAACTGGAACTCAAGAAGGTCCGGCTCCGGCTCGAAGAGAAAGGGCTGCGGCTGTTGCTCTCCGACGAGGCGAAGAAGTTGCTCATCAAACGGGGAAGCAACCTTGATTACGGGGCGAGGCCGCTTCGCCGGGCGATCGAAGGGAACGTCGAAGATCCGCTTTCCGAAGAGCTTTTGAAGGGGGAATTCGAAGGCAAAGAGGTCGTTTCGATCGAGGTGACGGAAGTCGGCGGCAAGAAGCAGCTGATTTTTCACGGAATGATGATCTCCGAACTGCCGGAAGAAATCGCCGAAGGGTTGACTTCGCTCAAAAAGTCGGACCTCGCGAGCGAAGAGGCGAATGTCGAAACCGTCCCGATCGGAGCTCCGGCCGACGACGAGTCGAACGACTAAAGCAATTCAACAATGCTTCGTCCCCCACATTGAGCCGGGACCGTGAGGTCCCGGTTGGTTTCCGTCTTCAAGGCCCGCCGGATTTCGCGCCAAAAAATTTCGAGCGGCCTTGAAGACGGACGCTAACCGGCAGCTGACGCAGCCGGCTCGATTGAGAGTGTCATTTCTTTTCGCATTCGCAGAACAATGTCCGGATTGCCCGAATTTTTTCAAATTCGACAACGTTTCGAACGGCGGGAAATCGAAAATCCGGCCGAGGAAACGGCTCGGCAGTTGGACGCTCTTCGGCTCGGCGCATCGGCCGGTGTCCGACCGGGGCAATCTGTCGCGATCACGGCCGGCAGCCGGGGAATCGCGAACATCGCCGCGATCACACAAGCAACGGTCCGGCATTTTCAGCGGCTCGGCCTCATGCCGTTCGTCGTTCCGGCGATGGGCTCACACGGCGGGGCGACCGCCGAAGGGCAGATCGCGTTGCTCGAAAAATACGGTATCACGGAAGAATCGCTCGGCTGTCCGATCCGTTCGTCGATGCAGACCGTCGTGCTCGGTTCGCTGCGAATCGACGAGCGGCTCGAAATTCCGATACACTTCGACCGTTTCGCGAGCGAAGCCGATCACGTCTTTCTCATCAACCGCGTCAAGCCGCATACCCGCTTCGCCGGGCCGATCGAGAGCGGCTTGCTGAAAATGCTGATGATCGGGCTCGGCAAGGAAGAAGGGGCGAGCCTCTATCATCGGGCGGTCGCCGACGACCGCTTTTCGGTCGTCGTTCGTCAGACGGCCGATTCTCTTTTAAGCCGCCTTTCGGTGCTCGGCGGTCTCGGGATCGTCGAAAACGCGTTCGACCGAACCGCCATTCTCCGTGCCGGAGGGCCGGACGAACTGGCCGCGATCGACACCGAACTGCTCATCGAAGCCAAACGGCTACTGCCTCGGCTGCCGTTCGAAGAGATCGACCTGCTCCTGATCGACCGGATCGGCAAAAATATCAGCGGCACGGGACTCGACACGAACGTCGTTGGCCGAAAATTCGACGATCACAAAGCGGTTCGCGGGGAAACCCCGGTCGTCCGCTGCATCGGCGTTCTCGGTTTGACTCCGGAAACAGGCGGCAACGCCAACGGCATCGGAATCGCGGAATTCTGCAAGACCTCGGTCCTCCGCGAAATGAACGTCGAGGAAACCCGGATCAACGCAATCACGGCCAATCATGTCTCGGCGGCGATGCTGCCGCTCGATTATCCGACGGAACGGGAGATCATCGAGGCGACGAGCCGGACGCTCGGCCGCATCCCGATCGAGGAGCTAAAAATTCTTTGGATCACCGACACGTTGCATCTCGAAACGCTGCGCTGCAGCCGTTCGTTTCTCCCCGAGGCGAAACAGCTCGCCGCCTGGGGACGAATCGAAATTCTCTAGCCGCGCAGCACGAGCTACCCTTTGCGGCGGGCGTCGACTTCGTCCTTGGTGTCGGCGCTTTCGCGTTTGCGGAAAACCAGTCGGATCGGCACCTCGCCGAATGCGAGTTCGTCCCGCAGCGCTCCGAGCAGATACCGTTGGTACGGCTTGGAAATCGCGTCCGGCATGTTGCAAAAGAGGAGAATCGTCGGCGGGGAGATATCGGCCTGCGTCGCGTAATAGACCTTCACCTTCCGGTGGTAATGCAGCGGCGGAGGGTTGCGGTCGAGCGCCGCGATCACCAGCTTGTTGAGATTCGCCGTCGAAATCCTCGATCGCGACTGATTGAACAGCATTGTCGCGTGATTGAGCAACTTCTTGAGGTTTTTGCCCGTTTGGCCCGTGATAAACGCGATCGGGACATGGGCCATGTTCGGAAACGTCTCCCGAAGGTAGTTCCCCCATTCTTCCGTCGGCATCTGATCGACCATCAAATCCCATTTGTTGACGACGAAAATGCAAGGCTTGTATTCCCGCTCGACGAGGTTGACGAGCTGTTTGTCGACCTTGTTGATCCGCTGGGCCGCCTCGAAAAAAATCAAAACCACATCGGCGAGATGGATGCTCCGCTCGGCCCGGACCGTGCTGTAGTATTCGAGGTCGGTTTTGACGCCGCGGCTGCGTTGAAAACCGGGCGTGTCGATCGCGATAAACGTTTTGCCGTCCATTTCGAACCGCACATCGATGCTGTCGCGCGTCGTTCCCGGAATCGGGCTCGCGATCACCCGCTCCTCTTTGGTCAGCGAGTTGATAAACGTGCTCTTCCCGGCGTTGCGGTGTCCGACGATCGCGATGCGCATCTCCGGCTCGATGGGCTCTTCCCCCTCGCGGAACAATTCGTGCTGTTCGAGCGCCGATTCGAGCGCTTCGAGGAGCGACATCCGACCGCGTTTGTGCAAAGCGCTGACCGGAACCACGCCCCAGCCGAAACGGTGAAACTCTTCCGCCTTCCAATCGTCGCGGTCGTTGTCCGCCTTGTTGGCGACCAAAAGAACCGGACAGGTCAATTTGCGAAGCCGTTCGGCGACGATCTCATCGAGCGGCAAAACGCCTTCCCGGGCATCGACGACGAACAGAATCAGATCGGCCCGCTGAATCGCGAGTTGAATCTGCCCTTCGATGTCCTCCGAAAGATCGTCGAGATCGACGACCCCCATCCCGCCGGTGTCGATCAACTCGACGAAGCGGGCCTGCTCTTCGGCAAAGTCGCTCTCGGCCAACCGCTTCGCTTCGCGGTTGGAAATTTTGCGGTCCGGATCGGCTTCCCGGACGGCGTCCGGGTTCAAATCGAGGATGTGCGAAATCCGGTCCCGGGTGACCCCGGCGGTCGGATCGACGATCGAGACCCGCTCGCCGATGAGCCAGTTGAAAAGGCTGGATTTGCCGACGTTCGGGCGGCCGACGATTGCGATTTGAGGAAGCGACATGGGAGAAAGACGTAAACGGATGCGGAGAAAGCGATTTTCGAACAGGATCGCTGACATTATAATCGAAGAAACCCAAAGCGCAACCCCCGTTTAGCCGGTACACCGCGTTTTCAACCTAAACGCGGTTCCGATTCCGCAGGGCAAGCAGGGTGATATCGTCGAAACGCTCCCCTTCGCTGTAGCGGAGCACATCTTCGAGGATCGCATCGCACAAACCGTCGACCGGTTGGGAACCGATCTCCCGGAGAAGATTTTCAAACCGTTTTTCGCCGTAAAGAACGACATCCTCCGCCTTGTGGGCCTCGGTCACCCCGTCGGTAAACGCGACAAAGAGATCGCCGAAATCCAATTGGACCGTCTCCTGTTCGAAAACGACGTCGTCGAAAACGGCGGCGATCGGCCCCGTCGAGCCCAGGGTTTCCAACGTCCCGTTTTTTCGGACGAGATAAGGGGGATTATGCCCGGCGTTGACGTAGGTCAACATTCCCGTGTTGATGTTGTAATGTCCGTAAAACAAGGTTACGAACATCGTGTCCTCATTGTCGTGAACCAACACCTTGTTGAGCGAGGAAATGATGGTCTGGGGCGATTTTCCCGGAACCGTAAAATTGCGAATCGCCGTTCGGGAAACGGCCATAAACATCGCCGCCGGAACACCTTTTCCCGAGACATCGGCCATCACGAGGGCCAAAGTCTCCTTGTCGACGAAGAAAAAATCATAGAAGTCTCCCGCCATATACGTCGCCGGCTCGTTCAGGGCGTGCAACTCGAACTCGGTCTGGTCCGGAAACGGCGGAAAAATATGCGGCAGGAGCGAAGCCTGGATCCGCCGGGCGACCATCAGTTCCCCTTCGACGGTTTTGCGGGCCGTCTCCTCGGCGATCCGCCGCTCGATGTTCGATTTCAGTTCGACCACCATTTGATCGAACGTTCGGGCCAGCCGCCCGATTTCGTCGTTCGAGTGTATCCCTTGAACCTGGACGTCGAGCTCCCCGGCCGCAAGCTTTTCCGCAAACCGGGTCAAGTCCCCGATCGGCCGGGTAATCCGGAACGATTCGTACAGGATGACCAAGGCGATCAACGCCATTCCGAGACAAAAAATCGTGACCGTCACGGTCAATCGGGAATAAACGGGACTCAGGACCTGGTGTTCCGGGATCGAGGCCAACAACGTCCAACCGGTCGTTTTCAACGGAGCATAGACATAGCAGGTTGACAGCCCGGTTTCGACGCTTTGGTAGGTGATCGTTCCCGAATTGCCGGCAAGCATTTCCTGAATCATCAGATCGAGCGAGGTGTTGTGCGAGGCTTTAGCGAAATCGAGGTAGTTGAACTTCATTTCTTCCCCGTGCTTCGGTGAGGAAATCAACATTCCATTGTTGCTGAAAAGACGGTACACGGCCCCCAGGGGGGTAACCTGGGAAACGATTTCGCGGATTCGGTCGAGCGAAATGTCGATGGTGACAACACCGGCGAATCGTTCTTCGCGAAAGAACGGGACCGAAAAGGTGCACATCAGCATATCCCCGCCCCCTTCGTCGAAATACGCCTTGGACCAGGACGCTTTTTCCAAAACCTTCGGTTTCTCGTACCATTCCCAGTTTTCGTAGTCGTATTCCTTCGCCAAATCTTTGTACTGCAATTCCGCGCCCGTCGATTTTCGAAAAAGAAAAGGGGAAAAACGCTTGACCCCCTCGGCGAAGACGTCGGGCTCGAACGCAACCGCGCTGCCGACGATTTCCGGATGCGTCAAAAGACACTGCCGGACGTAATCGGTGATTTCGGCTTCCGTTTTCGGTCGCTGGACCATCATGTAATTGGCGATCCCGATCGCGATTTCTGAAGAGGATGCGAAAATGGCATCACACTTGGCCGCATTCAAAGTGGTGGTTTCCTGGAGACTGACCCCGGTAATCCGGAGCGCCCAACGGGCTTCCGAACGGGTTTGGATGAACGCGATCAACACGTAAACCAGCAGGAGCGGGAAAACGACCCAAACAATGAGCTTGCCGCGAATGGTGGTCATTGGATTGTCAAAATTAGGACGAAGGAACGAGAATGATCGAAAAACAGGAACGGAGCCGCTTCCGTTTTCGCCCATACCACTTTATCAGTTTTTCGTCGACTTGACTACCGTTTCGAAAATGTTGATAATACGGAAAGCCGCTCTCCAATTCCGCCCACACCGTCTTCAAGTTTCACGGATTGAAATTTTTCTCAAAACAAATGGGATTTTCCATCGTACAGGAATCAGACACATCTGGTTCACGTCATTTTCAACATACATGGAGGTTTCAATGTCTCAACCCACTTCCCTCAGT
>JAVBQI010000012.1:0-28552 GCA_031549145.1 Thermoguttaceae bacterium
TTTCGCGTTGCGGCGACGATGTCCCGGCGTTGTTCCGGGGTCAGCCGCCTGTTTTTGTCTCATCATCGTGTTCTTGAACGTAAAAACCTATCAATCAAATACCTCCATTTTAGCGAACTGTACCGACAGTTGATGAGACTTGGCCTGTAAAGTGTAGAGTGTAGAGTGTCGGATCCTTGCTCTACACTTTACACTCCGCACTCTACATTTTCTTAATCTTGTTTCTAATGGATTGAATCAAAGAATACAGCATCGCCGAAACTTCTTTTGTTGTTTCAACATGCTTTTTGGCTTGATTTCGGTCGATCATTCCTGTTTCGATGCCGATATACAGTTGCGTTCTCTGTTCACCGCAAGACCCTTTGGCGATACCGAGAAATTGAACGAGCTCTTTCGGAGAATTTCTTTCCGCTCCTTCGGCGATATTGCAAGGAATCGATAAGGCGGATCGCGTAATCTGATCCCTGAATCCGCGATGAGTCACTTCCTTCGTCAGCAAAAAAATATCCGAAGCCAAACGAGCTGAACATTTCCAGACCTGCATATCCTCGAATTTCATGGCAAGTGAAGTGTAAGTGTAGAGTAAGAAGTAAGAAGTAATAAATAAAAAGTGAAGAGCAAGAATTCGATACTCTACACTCCACACTTTACACTCTACACTTCCTACCGCACCAACTGCTTGAGCCGCTTGGCGATATCGGTATTGTCCATTGCATTAGAAAACTGCTCGGCTCCCGGCCCCAAAGCGGTCGTGCTCACCGGCAGGGCGGTATGGGCATTGCTCGTCCAACCGAGTCCGGCCTTGCCGTTGACGAGCCGGACGACGGCCCGGGCCAAAATCGATCCGTCGGCCGGTTTGTCCTTCTCAAAGGATTTTTCGAACGCCGTCTCCAGTTCCTTTTCCTCCGCTTCGGTCAGGTTCATTCCTCCTTTTTTCCGCTCGCCGTCCGCGAAAATCAGGCCGCTCTTTTCCGTAATTAACGGCTTGATCTCTTCGAACGAGACCGTCTTATCCCCTTCGGCCAATTGCTGGAACGCTTTCATCATCCCTTCGCTTGAAGCCTTCTGGTTCGAAAGCAGTTCGATAAACGAGGTGTAACCGGTCCCGGCGAAGCCGAGCGTCAACCCACCGGTTTCGTGGTCGCCGGTTACCACGATCAGTGTCTCTTCCGGATGCTTCGCCGCAAAATCGAGTGCGACGGCGACCGCGTTGTCGAACTCGATGATCTCCCCGAGCGTCGTCGCCGCGTCGTTGGCATGACACATCCAGTCGATCGCGCCCCCTTCGACCATCATAAAAAAGCCTTTCGGGCCGTCTTCCAAAAGCTCGATCCCCTGCCGGGTGAAATCGGCGAGCCGCAAGCCCTCCGGCGGGGTGTCGAGAGCGTAAGGCAGGGCTCCTTCGGCACCGATTGCGAGCACTTTGCCGACACCCGGTTTGATCTCGCGGAATTCTTCGGGCGTGCGGCTGAACGTGTAACCGGCCTTTTGAGCCAATTCGTAAATGTCGCCGCGATAATTCTTCGCTTTCGTATCGTCGTGCCCGCTGAAACCACCGCCGCCGAAATAGTCGAAACCGGAGGCGACGAAATCCACACCGATGTCGTAAGCGTTCCCCCGGCTTCCGTTATGGGCGTAAAACGCGGCCGGAGTCGCGTGATTGAGCGTTACGGACGTGATGATCCCGACCTTGCGGCCGTAATCGCGGGCGACCTCGGCGACCGATTCGAACCGGGTCGTTCCGTCTGGCCCGACTCCGAGAAAACCATTGTTGGTTTTTTCCCCGCACGCGATCGCGGTCCCGCTCGCGGCCGAATCGGTGATAAAGGAATTGGCCGCCCGCGTCGTCGTCAGGGCCTGATGCGGCATCGCATTGATGTGCAGGCCGCGTTGTTTCATTTTTTGCAGATATTCCTCGGCCATCATCCGCTGCGGAATCGACATTCCGTCGCCGATAAAGAGGAACACGTATTTGACCGGCCGGATTTCCTCCGCAGCGGCGGTCAAAACCGACAAAAAGACAAAAACGAATAACAGGCTCAAACGACGCAGGCAGCAAGACATGAGACACCTTTCTATGACAGAGAGCTTCGTTGGGAATTGATCGAAAGAGACATACATGTAATCAATCATAACTCTCTCGAAAAGCCGGGTCAATCAGAGGAAATGGGGGAGGCAAATGCAGGCGGGCATACAAAATTTTTGTTACATTTAGGCAAGACAGGCGACCTGCCTTTCCTGCAAAGTTTGAGCGCACTCAAGAAGATGAGTGTCCCATTACGACGCCGGCGTCTGCGCCGCTCGGCAAAACGGGCTCTTTGATGGTTACCGCGACCATCGAAATCACGCGATATTTCACTTGCCTAAATGTCTCGTTTTCCGTGAAAGCACACCAATCCTGAATAATTTTCATATTATTTCCTCTCTTAACAAAAAAGCCGTAAAATACCTGTCAAACTTGTCTTTTCGCAACCGTCTATCATCACCTGACGACTTAACTTTGTCGTTCGAAAGGAGGAATCATGATGTCTGGCCGAAAAATGCAACCCTTTACCTTCCGGACCGTTCTCGCGGTCGGGATTGTTGCGATTCTGGCCGTCGCCGCTCCGGCCCAGATGCAGCAGAAATTCGAGAATCCCAACCCCTCGGCAACCAGTTACATGCCGATCGATATCAAGGAATCGTTCGCCGAGTTTTCCAAAAAACTTATCGACCAGCGGGAAAAAATTCAAAAGGCTCAGGCCGATTTGCTCGCGAAACGGTACGACCTCTCCGACAACCCGGCCGCGAATATCACGATGTTCCGGGGCAAGAAGGTCCAACAGGGCATTCGCGTCAAACTCCCCCAAGGTGTCAAATCGTGGGAAGAACTCGGAGAAATGACCCCCGAACAGATCAAGGCGAAAGGGCTTTGGCCGCAAGGTTTCCTGCCGCTCTCCCACCCGTCTCACACGACCGGGGGAATGGTTTTTCCGCAGTTTCATATTGATGAGATTCTCAAGCAAGAAGGTCGCGACCTGAACCGTTACGACATCGCTTTCGACTTGCCGGACCATTTTATGCCGGAATTTCCGGCCGCGATTTTCCTGACGACCCGTCCTGATCTTGGGGACATCTCGCGCGGTCAGGTCGTTACGAACCAGAACTATTACGAACTGTTCAACGGCATTTTGAACCCGAAGCAGCTCGAAGGGTTGCGGCTGTTGGTCACTCCTTTCCCGCAGCAGAACTTCAACGCGACGGAAGATCGGCTCTGCCTGAAGCCGCATTTGGGCGTCACCTGTTTCGACTGTCATACCAACGGTCATACCAACGGCACGACGCATTTGGTCGGCGATATCCGGCCGCAGGAAATCCGGCATCGGCTCGACACCCCTTCGCTTCGCGGGGTTCATGTTCAAACGCTATTCGGTTCCCAACGGGCTTTGCGGTCGATCGAAGACTTCAGCGAATTCGAACAGCGGGCCGCCTATTTCGACGGCGATCCGGTGATCGCGACGAAGAAAGGGGTCAACATCATTGAACGTGGCAGCCAAGCCCATTTTATGGCCGAATTCCAATCGATTCTCGATTTCCCGCCGGCCCCGAAGTTGGACCTCTTCGGCAAACTCGATCCCAAAAAGGCGGCGGAAGCGGAGATTCGCGGGGAAGTCGTGTTCAACGGAAAAGGCCGCTGCGCCGAGTGTCATCCCGCTCCGAACTACACCGACGGGTCGATGCATTCCCTGCAAACGGGCCGGTTCTTCGAACCGGTGATGTATAACGGTTGCAAGGCGATCGACGACGGGAAGATCAAAACGACGGTGCTTCGCGGTTTGAAGGATTCCCCGCCGTACATGCACGACGGGCGGCTGTTGACGATCGAAGACACGGTCGAGTTCCACAATATCGTTCTCGGAACGAAACTCAACGCCGCGGAAAAGAAAGACCTCGTCGAGTTCCTCCGATGCCTGTAATGAGAATTAAGAATGAAGAATTCGCCAAGAAAAAAGAGCCGCAAGTGTAGCGCAGCGTAACTTGCGGACCTTGTACACGGCTATTTCTTCAGCCGGTTCTTGAGCAACTCCGCGGCCGTCGTCAGCGACAGACTCGGCTGCGGTTTTTTCTTTTTCTTGCGAGCAGAACGGTCGCCGGAAAAGACGCAATTGCCGTCCTCGTCGTATTCGACATGCACGTCCTCATACTCGATTTCGGAATCGACAAAATCCGATTCCGGCTCCGGGTCCGGCTCGAAATCGGTTCCCGTTTCGTCCCGCTCGAACCCGCTCGCCGCCGCCCGCTCGCCGTCTTTGACAGTCAGCTCCTCCCCGGGCAACTCCAAAAGAAAGCGGCTGAAAATCGACGAGGTGTAGTTGCCGCGAAATTCCCGAAACCGGGTTCGCGAGATTCGCAATTCCTCTTCCGCCCGGGTGATGCCGACGAACAGCAGCCGCCGTTCCTCTTCCAGCTGCATCTGATCGTGCAACGACCGTTCGTGCGGGAGGATGTTTTCTTCGAGCGCGATGAGGTAAACGACCGGGAATTCCAACCCTTTCGCGGCATGCAGGCTCATGAGCGAGACGCGGTCGGTTTCCTCGTCCCAGGCGTCGACGTCGCTCACCAAAGCCGCCTGCTCCAGAAATTTTTCGAGCGCCGATTCCCCTTCCTCAAGCGGCCGCTTGTCGAATTCCCTCGCCTCCGAGATCAACTCCTCGATATTTTCCAACCGCTGGGCATCCTCTTCCGTATCGTCGATTTCGTACTGCTCTTTGTACTTCGTTTCGGCGAGGATCATCCCGAACAACGCCTCGATCGTGTACTCGTCCCGCCCGGCCGCTTCCGAGAGATGTTCGATCATCTTGACGAAATCGCCGAGGGCTTTCTTGACCTTCCCCGACATGCCGGTCGTTTTCGGCGCCAGGACGAGCGCCTTCGCCGCCTCGATAGCCGAGACGCCGTGCTCGTTAGCGGCGGCGACGATCATTACGAGCGTCGTCTTGCCGATCCCCCGTCGCGGCTCGTTGACGATCCGGACGAACGAAACCATGTCGCTCGGGTTGTAAATCAACTGCAGGTAGGCGATCATGTCCTTGATCTCCTTCCGGTTGAAAAACTCCAGCCCCCGAACCAGTTGGAACGGCACCCCTTCGCGGCGGAGAGAATGTTCCAGGTTCCGCGAGAGGGCGTTCATTCGATAAAAGATCGCGTAATCCTGTGGGCGGCGTTTGCCGGCTCGGATTTCTTCGGCGATCTCCCCGGCGATGCCGTCGGCCTCTTCGCGTTGGTCCGCGAAACAGACGACTCGGACGGGCGCGCCTTCGCCGTTTTCCGTAAACAAATCCTTCTCTTTACGAAACTCGTTGAACGAAATCAGACGAGAGGCGGCCGCGAGAATCCGTTTCGTGCTCCGGTAATTCTGCTCCAGCCGGATGATTTCGACCGAATCGAAATCCTTTTCGAAATCGAGAATGTTCTTGATGTTCGCCCCCCGCCAACCGTAAATCGATTGGTCCGGATCGCCGGTGACGCACAAATTCGGATGGTCGATCGATAGCGCCCGGGCGATTGCGTACTGGGCCAGGTTCGTGTCCTGATACTCGTCGACCAGAATGTAACGAAACCGCGCGTCGAGCTGCTTGCGGACCTCCGGATTTTCCCGCAGCAAGATCGCGATGTGCAGCAGCAGATCGTCGAAATCGACCGCATTGGCCTGCCGCAACGCCTTCTGGTATTCCGGATACGCCTTTTCAATGAACTGTCCCAAAAAGCTGCCGTTCTTGGCGACGTATTCCTCGGGCAGGATCAACTCGTTCTTCGCCCAGGAAATGCCGGTCGCGATTTTTTGGGCGTTGATCCCGGTCGGCAGATCGACCTTATCGAGCAGCAGATCGAGCAGCTTCTTGCTTTCGTCGGTGTCGTAAATCGTAAAATTCTGGCTCAGCCCGACCATCGCGGCGTGCTGTCGCAAGAGGTACGCGCAAAATTTGTGAAACGTGCCGATCCAGATCGATTTGTCCGGGGCGAGGACCGCGAGCCGCTTCTTCATTTCCTCGGCCGCTTTGTTCGTAAACGTGAGGGCGGCGATCCGGGACGGCCAGATCCCCTGCTCCAGCAACCAGGCGATCCGATGGGTGACGACCCGGGTCTTGCCGCTCCCCGGCCCGGCCAAAACGAGCAGCGGCCCGTCGGTGTGCCGGACCGCCGCCCGCTGCGGAGCGTTCAGACCGGCGAGAAGGGGATGAGTTTTGTCAGGCATGGGAATAGAGGACGGAGGACAGAGAGCCGCGACCTACGGTCGCGAAGGGACTTTCCTGATAATTTTAATTCTTATCGAGCTCCAGATATAAAACAAATTATTTCGTCACCCCCGCGCAAGCGGGGGTCCAGAGGGAAACCGTAACCTCTGGATCCCCGCCTGCGCGGGGATGACGGAAAGTCAGTTCAAACATTATTGTACAGCTCATTGGGAATTTTTGGAACATTGTTACTTTGGCCATCGCACGTCATTCTCCACGCTCCGGACTTTCGGCGGGCAAGAGCCCGATGCTTTGCAACAGCCTTTTCTCGTCGGAAATGTCCGTTGACTGAGACCACTCTTTTTCCAGGGGGCGAAAATCCTCGACCGCGAATCGGGTCGAACGCCCCGAGTGCCGGACGAACACGGACACCCACATTGGACTGTCCGCCGCTTCGTTATCATCCGCGTCATTGCTAAAAGTAAAAGCTACGGGGCTTTCACTGAGCCCCTCGATCGTGCGATACCAAATATCGGGGTGCCGCACCGCCGATTTCTCCATCGTTTTCACGCCGTCTTTTGTCGTCAATTTCCATTGGACCTGTTCCCAGGGATCGTTCCTCCTGCCCCTTCCGGTAATTGCATCAACCTCGAAGATCAACTTGTTGACGTCCGATTTAATGATCAGCAGAAAAGCCGGTGATCGCCGCGACAAGGCCAGCAATTCCTCATCCAGCTGCTTCGGCATGGCGTCCAAAAAACCGCGAAAGCTCGCATCCGTCTCTTTCCCGTAATATTTCGTCAGCAGTTCACGCCAAAAATCCCTCTCCCCCGCGAGCGTCGAAAATTCTTGCCGGGGTCCCTCTTTCGCAGCACTCCGCGAAGAAGGATAAAGCACCGATTTCAAGGCGGAAGCGACCGGTGTCCGGGACCACTTTTTTTCTTCCAGTTGGGATGGATCCGCGATCATGATTCGGTTGGATTGACCCGAATGCTTGACAAACGTATACACATCCGGCGTATCACACGATCCCACGTTGTTATGGATCACCGTTACGGGACTTTCGCTGAGCGTCTTGACCGCATCTTCGTCGATTTGCGGAAATTGTATCTCCGCCGATTTTTCCAGTGTGGTTCTGTATTTTTCCTCTTCCGGGTTCCATTTTCTCTCTTGCGTCCATACGATCTGTTCCCAATGGTCCCCCTTCTTGGCGATTGCAACGACATAAAAGTAGCTGCCGTTAATTTCCGCCGAAATGTTCAACATGAAACTCGAGGATCGTTGCTCCAAGGCAAGTAATTCCTCATCCATCTGCTTCGGTATCTCATCCAAAAAGTAACCAATGAGCGTATAACATTCTTCCCCATAATATTTCGAGAGGCATTCGCGCCAAAAATCATGCTCACCGGATACGGTCGAAAAATCCCGCTGCGGCACATCGGTCAGTATTACCTCTCCGGATTCCTCCGCCCTTACGAATCTCGTGAGCATTGCTGCTCCCAAGAGCAGCACGCCAACGCCAAGCACGCCAAGACACCATCTTGCGGCGTACCATCGCCGACGCGGGGTGGTCGCGACACAGCTGTCGTTTTCAAGACACATGCGATTTTCCTTTCGGGCTTGAGGGGCGACGGTGTGGCTATTCACCATTCGTCCCGGAGGGACGGTATGTCGATAACCCCCGGCGTCAGCCGGGGGAAACGGCGACGAAAAAACACAGCCCCAACGGGGCGTAACAAAACCAGCGAGTAACGCCCCTTCGGGGCTATGGGATTTCCGAGGCATCGCCTGCCCCCGGTTGACACCGGGGGTTATCGACATCACACCCCTCCGGGGTTAAAAAACGCCTGCTCTCTTGCTACAGTCTCTGCAAGATTCTCAATTCCTATTTCCCCCCTATCATCTATCCTCGACTCCCAAGACCACAGAGCAATAGACCGGCACGTTGGACAGTTCGAGCTCGAATCGACCGCCCTCTTTGCGGGAGGAGACGATTTTGGTTTCCGCGTCCGGAGTGAGCAACTCGACGTCGAACTCCTTGCCAGTCCACTCTTCGGGCAACAGCAGCGTCAGCCGCACCGGGCCGCTCGGGGCGATCGTGTCGCTCGCGAGGTCGATCCGCGTGTTGCTGATGTCGAGAAACAGCCGCCGCTCGTCCCGATGCAGCGTCAAATCGACACCGGACGGGAAGCCTTCGCCCGGAACGACATACGGAAACAACGTTTTTTCGTCCGCGATGCGTCCCAACTGTTTTTCAAGAACCAACATCGTCTCGGACCGCTCCTTGTCTTTGAGATAGTACGCGAAACCGATATCGTCGTCTTGGGCGAGAATCTCCCCCTCGCCGAGCATTCGCAACGCGTTCCTGTCGGTAAAAATCAGCGATTCCCGGTCGGTCCGCAACGCGAAGTTGCCGTCTTCCCCCAGCCGCTTGCCGAAATTCCCGGTTACGATCAACCGCCCGCCGCCGATCACCCAGCGCTGCAATATTTTCAATTCTGCCTCGCCAATCACTTCGACGTTCGGCAGAATGAGCAGATCGAGTTCCGCGAGGACTTCCAGGCTGAGTTTCCATTCCGGGACCGCTTTCCAGGGAACCTGCCGGTTGCAGAGTGCCGTTCCCCAGCCCCAAAACGCGAAGCTGTGCGGCTGGGACGCATGCTCCCGAAACCCGCCCGGCAGCATCTCCAGCAGTTGGCTTGAGGACGAATAATAAATGCCGATCTTCCCTTCGAGCGGCCGGCGGTCTTTGAAAACCGGCTCGACACGTCGGACAAAATCGTAAAACCCGGCGTCGGTTTCGAGGTTGCCCGCCGTTACCTTGCCGATCTGCGGCATCGGGAGGGCGTGATTCGCCAAGCCTTGGTAATACAGCACTTTCGCGATGTTCGGCTTGCCGATCTGATCTTCGGGAACGTACATCCAAACATTGACGAACCGGCTTTTCGCGTGCTCCCGTCCGAGGCGGTACACCGGAACGTAACTCCCGAGCGGCGGCGGCAGGAATCCGCGAGGGCCGCTCGTCAGCCCCCAGCCCCAGTTCAGTTCCGTGCTCACCATATCGAGATTGCCGCGAACCCAGCCGAGGGAATAGACCGGGATGTCGTTTCCGGAAACGAGAAAGTCCGGCTTGCCGGCATCGGCCGCCATTTTCTTGATCGTCTCGTAATAGTTCGTGAGCGCGGTCGTGCCCGTTTTGCGTTTGTAAATGAGGTAAGCCAGCCAAATCGGATCGTCCTGCCAACGGGGATCGCGCCAACGGCCGTCGTTCAGGTTTTCCGGCGTCCCGCCCCATTCCTTGCAGCGGTTTCGGAGGTACGCTCGCACATCGAAGGTTTCAAGGTCGATGTCGCGCAAAACGTCGTTGCCGATCGTCTCGCTTTCTTGGGCCAAATATTTGCGAAATCCGGCGACCGACCATTCCCCGAACGCTTTGGTATTCGGGAAGGCGTTGAAACTGTCCCACGGAGAAAAGTTGTCGACCCAAAGTCCGTCGATCCCGGCGTCGAGCGCTTGCCGCAGCGAAGCCTTGAGATACTCAATCCAAATCGGGCAGGCGGTATCTTTCCCGGCACTGAACAGGCCTGTGTATCCGGCTTTTCGGACCACTTTCCATTCTTCCGGAGTAAACCCGGGATCGGGCGGGCCGAGCGGAGCATCCTCGATTTTCAGCAACCCCGTGAGCGGCCCTCGCGGCTGCTTCGTCGCCGGACCGATCCGGTTAACCTCGCGATTGTAATCGTATTCGAAGAAGACGCGGCCCAGCACGTCTTTCGAACACCCGGCGTCGAGAACCCGGCTTGTTCGCGGATCGACTTCGGGGCCAAACAGCCGGTCGGGATCGGCGTTCCTCTCGATCCCGACGTACCCTTCGGCGATCTGGCCGTCGGGATAAATCATCGACGGGCAACCGTATCGCGAATCGGTTCGCGTCCAAGGTCGAACGGCCGGATCGTCGAGAAAGTAGTTGGAAATGCCGATCCAACGCATCTCCCCGGTCCCGTCGAACGACTGCCAACCCCAATGCGAGTTGAACACTTGAAGGTGCGAGGGGTCGCGTTGATTCCGGACCCAGGATCCGTCGGAATTTTTTCGGAGCTGAACGATGTTTTCCTGCGTCGTCCCGAACCCTTCGAACCAGGAAAGGACCTTGATGTCCGCCCGGTGCAGGCGTTCGAGCCTCGCTTTGCCGCCGAGAACCCGATCATGCTGCGAAAAGGTTCCCCAGCACGGATCATCGGCGATGCCGCTCAGCACGACGTTGGCGTTGGCCTGGATCGCGATCTCCGGATCGCCGATCTGAACGATCCGGGGAAAGTCATTCCAAAACGGCCGTTCGGCGCCGCAAACCGACAGGCCGAAAAAGAGAAAGGCGAGAAAGAGGGCGAGCGAGACGGCAAATATCGGAGGAAAAAGCAGTTTCATGGTTTTGAGGGGCAAAAGACATAATGATTGCTGAGAGGTTGGAACGAATTTCTCGACTCCAGCGACTCATTTTACCACAAAACCGGTTTTGTGCCCTCCCCTCTCATGCGCATACTGCACGATGATTGTAGAGTCTTTTTAGCGCGCGGAGACGCGGAAGCCGCAGGGAAAGATTGTAGAATAATTATTGATCTTCAGATATTGTGCCGGTGATAAAAAATGCCGCGGACCATGTCAAACTGTGGTCAAGACAACGGGTCAAATGTTATCGCCTTGTTAATAAAAATCAAATCAGAGCCGCGCCCGTAAGGAAGCGGTCGCCCTGCTGAACCGCTTCCTCACGGGTGCGGCTCTGATCGCGTTGTTCGAAATTTTTCTGAAGAAAAGCTCCGCGGCTTCCGCGTCTCTGCGCGAGATTTTGAACTTTGAAATTTTCGCGCACTCGGCGAACCGCCTGAGTCCAAGAAAACCAAAACGGGAAATGCAAAGGAGTGCTAAAAACACTCGTTCGCATTTCCCGTCTCGCCGTTTTCAGATCGTAACCCGGGTTCTTATTTGAAGGGGTCGTCGTCCTCGTCTTCGGTCGTGCTCTCATCCGAAGAGCCGGCCTCGTCCGAGGTTGCGGCTTCCTCCGAAGAGGTGGTCTCGGCCGGTTCCGCTATTTCCTCTTCCGCCTCCTCGAACGTAAACGGGTCTTCTTCCGTTTCATCGGCCGCTTCCGTTTCTTCAACGGATTCGGCGGGCTCTTCAACGGACTCGGCCGGTTCGGCTTCCAACGCGCCGAACGGATCTTCCGCCGTTTCTTCGGGGGCAACGATTTCTTCGTCCTCTTCAATCAGCAGCGGGGCCGGAGTCGTGTCGGCGGAATCCGTTTGAAAAGGATCCTCCTCTTCTTCTTCCTCAATGATCATCTCTTCAGGAACGGCTTCCTCTTCAATCACTGGGGGAGGAAGAAAACCGTTTGTCGGGGCCGGGGTCGCCGGTACTTCGATCACGGGCGACGCTTGCGGCTTCTTTTCCTGAAGCGGAGGAACGGCGGCCGGCGGCGGAGCAACCGGGGGCGAGGCCAAGGTCGGAACTTGAGGAGCCGGCTCTGCCGCTTTCGGCGGGGGCGTTGGCGCCGTCGGAGGAGCCGGGGGAATCTCTGGCGTCTCGACAATCGGCTTTTTCGGAAGCGGGGGAACGACAACCGTCGGCTCCTGGGGAATCACCGTTCCGGGAACCTCCGGCTTAACGAATTGCGATTTTTCGTCGGTTTTCGGAATATAAGGGGCCGACGGAAACGCCGAATCCGCTTCGGAGCCGGGAGAAACGATCGTACCGCCGTTTTCGCAAGGGCAATCTTCGGAGATCACCGAACGAAAACGGTGCCGACCTTGTCCGAAATGATGCGATCGCTGCATCGGCCCAGCGTAGGAATAATTGGAATAACCGCGATATCCCGGCTGTTTGTAGCCGACCAGTTTGGAACTTTCCAAACCGGTCCCCGAATACGACGCTCCCCAAGAACGGTTCGCCCGGAACAATTGGGCTTCGGTCGTCGTCGCACAAAGCCCGACCAACACCAGCGCAACGGAAAAAGTTAAAAAACGCATTGTACTCTTTCTCAATCGAAGGATTTGGATCATTTCAAACTATTTCGGCATTCCCTCCGCAACCGATATCCGGGACATTTCCGGTGCCGGGGCCGTTCCGCCTCCGACTAATCCTACAGAATATATTTTAGAGGATGATTTTGAGCGGGGCAGCAAAAAGATTACGGATTGCGGGAAATATTGGGGGGCTTGCGAAAACAAACGGCATAACGGGTATAAACCGACGAGCCGCAACCAATTGCCCCGTTCGTCAAACCGCTGTCGAAAACCTAAAGCCGGGCCTTTTTTCGGAAAGCGGCCGAAACAGGCGGTTGCACCAAACAGGTCCGGGGATACAATAAAAACGACTGTAAAGATCACTGCGACTCGACCAACACTCAATTGTGGGAGTCCCGTTAGGGCGCCGGCGTCTGCGCCGCTCGGCTAAACGGCCTGTTTCACAAAATTGGCTTTGGTGATGTACTACTAACCTTTTCACAAATCATGTTGGCACAAACGACGAGTTGGAAAAAACTGGAACAGCACCGCAGCGAAATGGGCGAGGTCCGAATGCGAGACCTCTTCGCGAACGATTCGGAACGATTCGCGAAATTTTCGCTTGTTTTCGGCGACATCCTGTTCGATTATTCGAAAAATCGGATCACGGAAAAAACCCTCGGCCTCTTGCTGGAACTGGCTCAAGAGGTCGGTTTGAAAAAAGCGACCGAGGCGATGTTCTCCGGCGAAAAAATCAACATCACCGAACAACGGGCCGTCCTGCACACCGCTCTTCGCAACCGCTCGAACCGGCCGGTGCTCGTCGACGGCAACGACGTGATGCCGGAAATCAACCGCGTCCTCGGGCAAATGGAATCGTTTTCCGAAAAGGTGATTAAAGGAAAATGGACCGGTCAAACCGGCAAGCCGATCACCGACGTCGTCAACATCGGGATTGGCGGTTCCGATCTCGGCCCTTACATGGTTTGCGAAGCGCTCAAACCTTACAAAACGCGGTTGAACCTGCATTTCGTTTCCAATGTCGACGGGACCCATATCGCGGAAACGTTGAAAAAGTTGAGCCCGGAAACAACGCTTTTCGTGATCGCCTCGAAAACGTTCACGACCCAGGAAACCATGACCAACGCCGAAACGGCCCGCCGCTGGTTGTTGGACACCCTGTTGGACAAAGCGGCCGTCTCGAAGCATTTCGTCGCCCTTTCGACCAACGCGAAAAAGGTCGGCGAATTCGGGATCGACCCGGCCAACATGTTCGAATTCTGGGATTGGGTTGGCGGTCGCTATTCCCTCTGGTCGGCGATCGGCCTTTCGATCGTCCTCGCGGTCGGATTCGAAAATTTTTCCCAACTGCTCGCCGGAGCATTCGAAGCAGACGAGCATTTTCGCAACGCTTCGTTCGAGAAAAACATTCCCGTCTTGATGGGTCTGATCGGTCTTTGGTACAACAACTTTTGGGAGGCCGATTCGGTCGCAATCCTCCCTTACGACCAGTACATGCACCGTTTCGCGGCCTTCCTCCAACAAGGGGATATGGAAAGCAACGGCAAGAGCGTCGACCGCGAAAACCGGCCGATCTCTTATTCGACCGGCCCGATCATTTGGGGAGAACCGGGGACGAACGGGCAGCATGCCTTTTACCAACTGATACACCAGGGGACGAAGCTGATTCCGTGCGACTTTTTGGCCCCGATCAAATCCCACAATCCGATCGGTGATCACCACCCGAAACTTTTGTCGAACTTTTTCGCCCAAAGCGAAGCGTTGATGCGGGGCAAAACCCTCGAAGAAGCGACGGCGGAACTTCGGGCAAGCGGTCTTCCTGAAGCGGACATCGCGCGGCTCGCCCCCTCGAAGGTGTTTTCGGGCAACCGGCCGAGCAACACGTTTTTCTTCGAGAAGCTGACGCCGAAAACGCTCGGCTCGCTGATCGCTCTTTACGAACAGAAGATTTTCGTGCAGGGCATCCTTTGGAATATCAACTCGTTCGACCAGATGGGTGTCGAACTCGGCAAGCAACTGGCCAACGTTATTCTTCCCGAACTTTTGAGCGATCAGGCGGTCGAGTCGCACGATTCCTCGACGAACGGCTTGATCGGTTTTTACAAAGCAAGGCGGTAGGCTGTAGAGCCCGTGTTCCAACCGCTCCCTGCAGTCTACAGCCTATAGCCTTGAAGCATTTCCGGCTCAAACTGACGGACAAGGCAACATGAGAGATGGTCCTATTATGAGACAACGAGCGATTTTTCTTTTGTTTCTTGGAATGCTGGGGGTTGCTCCGGCGATTTTCGGTCAGGAAACCGGTCCGCCGCTGGTTTTCACCTACTTTCTCGGCAACGGCGAAGACGGGCTACACCTCGCCTGGAGCCGGGACGGACTCGATTGGAAGCCGATCGCCGGCGGCAAATCGCTCCTTGCCCCGGCGGTTTCGGAAGCGAAGCTGATGCGCGACCCGAGCATCACCCGGGGACCGGACGGAACGTTTTATATGGTTTGGACCGTTTCCTGGAAAGACCGGGGAATCGGTTTCGCCTCTTCGAAAGATTTGATTCATTGGTCGGAACAGCGTTCGATCCCGGTGATGTCGCACGAACCGACGACGCGAAACGCCTGGGCGCCGGAAGTCTTTTACGATTCGGCGAGCGAGCGGTTTTACATCCTTTGGTCCTCGACGATTCCGAGCCGTTTTTCCGCCGAAGAAAAGGGAACGAGCGAGGATCGATACGATCATCGGATGTATTACACGACGACGAAGGATTTCAAGGAATTTTCTCCGACGCAATTGTACTTCGATCCCGGGTATAACATCATCGACGGTTTTTTGGCCAAAGACGGGAAGACCTACCTCTTGTTTTACAAAGACGAGCGGCTTCAGCCGGAAAAAAAGACGGTGTTGCTCGCGACGGCCGACTCGCCGACCGGGCCGTGGGAAAACGCCCGGGAAATTTCCCACCAGAACTGGGTTGAAGGGCCGACCGCGATCCAAATCGGTGAGTATTGGTACGTGTATTACGATTGTTATCGCGACGACAGATACGCTGTGATTCGCTCCAAAGACCTACAATCGTGGGAAAATTTGACCTCGCAACTGCACTTTATTCCCAAGGCCCGGCACGGAACCGTTTTGCGGATCACCGAACAGGAATTGACGGAATTGCTGAAGCTGTAGCCCAATGATGGAACTTGCGGACCATGTACAAGGTCCGCAAGTTGCGCTGCGCTACACTTGCGGTTCTTTAAAAGAAATACTTCAATTCGACCACGGTTGTCTGGGCGATGCGGTCTTCGAGATTCGGGCGGAACATCGTCAAAATGACGAGCGGCAGATACCAAACCATGTACAGCCCGCCCTGGTGCGACTGCCAAAATTGCGTCCCGAGCATCATGATTCCCGAGCAGCTGATCAGAATCGCGAGATGCTTGTGCGAAGGCCAAAGGATCATGCCGAAGCAAAAGACGAGGTACAGGGCGAGAATCGGAATCCGGTAAAACGGCATCCAGGTTTCCCAAACCCCGTCCGGGTTTTCCAAAAGAAAACAACTCTTCCCGAACAGGTTCGCGAGCTGGTCCGCGAACGATCCGTATTCGGCGGGCGTCCAGAAAAGAAGGGCTCCGAAAAAGGCGAAAACGATGCAAAACGTGCTTAAAAAACGGATCCAACCCCGTTTCCAGTAAAAGCCGCACCAAAGCGGTACGAGAAAAATCGGATAAAAGACCAAACCGGCGGCGGTCGCGATCAACGTTCCGGAGAAAATCGGCCGGCGATAAAACGCGACCGCCCAAAGGATCAGCGCCCCCGGAATGAAATGATCGATCCGACCGATCATCTGGTTGGTGTAAGGATGCAAAAGGTAAATCGTCGCCGCCGCGATCCCGGTTTGAAGATTTCCGAAATGACAATGCCCGACATAAAGAAAGCCGAAAACGATCATCAAATGGGCCAAGATTAACGTACTGAGAGAAACGACGATCGCAAAGGACGAAAACGCGGTCGCATCCGTTTCGGAGGGAGTTCCCGAACCGAGCGGTCGGTCGATCACCGGCTCCGGTCCGATGTCGTTCAGCGGCTCGGCCGGTCGCGGAGCCGGGGCGACGGTCGATTTCTCCGGCGAAGGAGGATCGGCGGCTTTCGGGGGATCGGTATCCGAAGCGACGGAAATCGGTTCGACCTTCGACGGAGCGGTCCCCTCCGCCCCGTCCGAACGCGGCAAACCCGCGAGGTCTTTTCGCGCGGCGAGACCCGGTTTGCGCCGCTCCAATTGCGGCAAAAGATCGGGCGAAGCCCCGAGCATTCGGTTGGTCCGCTCGACGAAGAAAAGAAAAGGACGATAACCCGGAATGCTCATGGTCTCCGAGCGGATATGCTCGGGATCGCTCGACGTGGTGAGCGTTAATATCTGTTCCAACCGAACGGTACGGGCCGAATCGACCTGCTCGCCGCGATTGACCGTAATGTTCGCAACCATGAAAGCGAGCAGCGTCACACATGCGAACGTCAATCCGGCCGGGGTCAAATTCGGCTCCAAAAGCGGTCGGCGGACCATGAGTGTGTCGCAAATCAGCCGGAAAAACAACAAAATGTGAACCCCGAATATCCAAACATAGCCCCATTGGTTATCGTACATCGCCAAAAAGAGCAGCCCGGGGCCAAGAGCGATCAAAAGAATCAAGTCGAAATTTCGAATGCTCAAAAACCGATTGAACCGGAAAAAAATCGCGAGAATCATCAATGCCGACAGGTAAAACCATGTCGTCGGGAGCATCTCATATTGAAAAAACGAGGTCGGCATTGAAACTAGGGAAAAGTGCAAGGCAAATTTGACGAAAACATCGCTTTTGTGCGACTTTATCATCATATCTTGCGAAAACCGGGGCGTCAATATACAATACTATTTCAGTAACTTACCGCCCTGAGCCGGTTGCCCGGCTCGAAAACCCGCCTCTTCTCATTTTGCGCCCATGCCTTCCAAAAAGAAAAAAGTAAGCAAGCAACCCGCTGGTTCCTCTCCTAAAAAGACCGCCGTGATCGAAACGGAAAAAGGGAAAATCGTCCTTGAGCTTTTCGCCGAACAAACGCCGAAAACCTGCGCGAATTTCGAAAAGCTCGCGGGCGAAGGCTTTTACGACGGGTTGACATTTCATAGGGTGATCGAGGATTTCATGATTCAGGGAGGTTGTCCCGAAGGAACCGGCACCGGCGGGCCGGGCTACCGCTTTGAAGACGAGTTTCATAAAGATCTGAAACATTCCGGTCCCGGAATCTTGTCAATGGCCAACGCCGGCCCGAACACGAACGGGTCGCAATTTTTCATCACCCATGTCCCTTGTCCCTGGTTGGACGGGAAACACACCGTCTTCGGGCGAGTGATCCAGGGGCAAGATGTCGTCGACGCGATCGAGGCGGGGGACATCATGCTAAAAGTGACGGTCGAAACAAAGTAATCGGCCTTCGTTCAAAGAGCCGTAGGTGTAACGAAGCGTAACCTGCGGACCTTGTACACGGTTTGCCCGTACAAATCATTCGCTCCCATTCGGAAGCAAACTCTTCAAAACGGAACAATTTCCGTCACCCCCGCGCAGGCGGGGGTCCAGAGGGAAACCGTAATCTCTGGATCCCCGCCTGCGCGGGGATGACGGAAAGAGTGTTCGAAATTTTGCAAAGCACAAGACTTTCTTCGAGGTAGAACTTTTTAACTCACAATGAAATACGATCCATCGCGAATCGAAAAAAAATGGCAGTCGTTTTGGGAAACGAATAAGACCTTTGCCGCTCCGAAAGAACCGGCTCCGGGCGGGAAAAAAATGTACGTGCTCGACATGTTCCCCTACCCGAGCGCCAACGGCCTGCACGTCGGGCATCCCGAAGGGTATACGGCGACGGATATCGTCTGCCGTTTCGAGCGGATGAACGGCACCGCCGTGCTGCATCCGATGGGCTGGGACGCGTTCGGGCTCCCCGCCGAGCAACAGGCGAAGAAGACCGGAATACCCCCGCGCACGATCACCGAGGCGAACATCGGCAATTTCCGGCGGCAGCTCAGAATGCTCGGCTTTTCCTACGATTGGGACCGGGAACTCGCGACGACCGATGTCGATTATTTCCGTTGGACGCAGTTCATTTTTCTCGTCCTGTTCGACACCTGGTACGATTCGGAATTGCAAAAGGGCCGGCCGATTTCCGAACTGCCGATCCCGGCTGAGATCGCGGCCCAAGGGGACGATGCGATCCGGCAATTTCGCGACGAGCACCGTCTCGCCTACCAGATCGAGGCCCCGGTCAACTGGTGCCCTGCGCTCGGGACCGTGCTTTCCAACGAAGAGGTGATCGGCGGGCGGAGCGAGCGGGGAAATCATCCCGTGCAGCGCATGCCGCTTAGGCAATGGATGCTGCGGATCACGGCCTACGCCGATCGGCTCGAAAACGATCTTGAAGGTCTCGATTGGTCGGAAAGCATCAAACTGCTCCAACGAAATTGGATTGGGCGCAGCACGGGCGCGGAGGTCGATTTCTTTATCGGCGAGCCGTACACGCCCAAAGAGATCGAGCTTTTTCGCGGAAAAATGCGGGAAGAAATCGAAGCGGAGGGGGGGCGGATCGGCGTTCCCGCGTCCCAGGCGTTCGAGGCCTGGTCCGAACGCCGCCGGCAATACGGTTTTCCCCGCAAGCCGGACAACGAAGTACTCCGGGTTTACACGACCCGACCTGATACTTTGTACGGGGCGACTTACATGGTGATCGCTCCGGAGCACCCGCTGGTCGACCGGTTGACGATGCCGTACTGCCGTGAGGCGGTCAATGCCTACCGTCAGGCGGCGGCGTTCAAGAGCGATTTGGATCGAACCGACCTCGCGAAGGAGAAAACCGGCGTTTTTTCCGGCTCGTACGCGATCAATCCGGTCAACGGCAAGCCGATCCCGATCTGGATCGCCGATTATGTGTTGATTTCCTACGGCACGGGAGCGATCATGTCGGTCCCGGCCCACGATACCCGCGATTTCGAATTCGCGAAACAGTTCGATCTGCCGATAGTGAGTGTTGTAGAGGACAGAGGACAGAGGACAGAGGACAGGAAGGATAATACCTTTTCCTCTTCCTCTTGCTTCGCGGAAGATGGGATAGCAATCAACAGCGGCGATTACAACGGGCTCGCGACAAAAGAATTCAAGGAAAAAATCTCCGCCGACCTGCAAGCGGCCGGGCTTGGGAAGAAAGCGGTCAACTACAAGCTGCGGGATTGGCTGTTTTCCCGGCAGCATTTTTGGGGAGAGCCGTTTCCGATTTTGCACGAACTGGACGAACGCGGCAAAATCACCGGTCGGGTCGTCGCGCTAAAGCCGGAAGATTTGCCGATCGACATTCCGAAAGAGATCGCGTTCAACGCCGAGCACAATTCCCCGGAACCGCCGCTCGAAACGGCCCCGGAAGGCTGGCTGTATCCGGTGATCGACGGCGTCAGATACAAGCGGGAAACGAACACCATGCCGCAATGGGCCGGGTCGTGTTGGTATTATCTCCGATTTATCGACCCGAAAAACAACGAGCGATTCGTCGATCCGGAACTGGAAAAAAAATGGATGCCGGTCGATCTGTACGTCGGCGGGGCCGAACACGCTGTCCTGCACCTGCTGTACGCCCGATTCTGGCACAAAGTGCTGTTCGATCGCGGTTATTTAAGCACCGTCGAACCGTTTCAAAAGCTCGTCAACCAGGGCATGATTCTCGGAGAAATGGAGTTTACGGCGTTTAAGGATGCCGAGGGGAACTGGATTTCCTCGCAACTCGTCGACATCGACCGCGACGGCAAAGGTTTCCTCAAAACGGACAAGACGGAATTAGTCGCTGAAAAACTCGACCCGTCCTCCGTCAAGAAAAAAGGAGACGTCTTCGTCCTCCTCGAAAACGAATCGATTCAGGTCGATTCGCGGGCGAACAAAATGTCGAAATCGCGCGGCAACGTCGTCAATCCGGACGATGTGGTCGAAAAGCACGGCGCGGATGCGCTCCGGCTGTACGAAATGTTTATGGGCCCGCTCGAAGCGGTCAAGCCGTGGTCGATGGACGGAGTGAGCGGCGTCCGCAACTTCCTGGACCGCGTTTGGCGGATGGTCGTCGAACAGGAACAAAACCGCGACCAGGCATCCGATCAGAGCCGCGACCGTGAGGAAGCGGAGGGGAATGAAGGCCCGGCGCGATTGGGGTCGGCGATTCAAAACGTCCCGACGACGGAAGAGCAAAATCGGGTGCTGCACAAAACGATCAAAGGGGTGACGGCCGATGTCCGCAACATGTCGTTCAACACGGCGATCGCCAAGATGATGGAGTTTACGAATTTCTTTCTGAAGCAGGAGGTTCGCCCGAAAGAGGCGATCGAGAAATTCGTGCTGCTCCTTTCGCCGTTCGCCCCGCACATCGCCGAGGAACTGTGGTCGCTCCTGGGGCATGAGCCAACGCTCGCCTACGAGCCTTGGCCCGGTTTCGACGAGGCGGCAATCAAGGAATCGACGGTTGAAATTCCGATCTCGATCAACGGCAAGCTGCGTTCGAAAATCACGGTCGCGGCCGATTGCGACGCCGCGACGTTGGAGCAAACGGCCCTTGCCGAGCCGAAAATCGCCGAGCAACTCACCGGCAAGACCGTCGTCAAGAAAATCGTCGTCCCCGGCAAAATGGTGAACTTCGTGGTAAAATGAACGGCGTCGGGCGAAGTCGTTAGCGAGCCTCGTGTAAAAAATCGAACGAAGCAAACAGCAGCCCGAAGCGTCAGCGCCGGGATAGCCCTGCGTTTCCGCATTCGATAACCGGGCGCTAACGCTTCCGGCTGCTGTTCTTGTTCGGAAATTTTCTGAAGATCATTAATGATACGCGGAATCCGGTTCACAGGACCGGGTTTTGTTTGCGTCCCCGTCTGCGAACTTCGGTCGATCTTGCCGTTCACCGCCTTCCCCGCCAGGTTTGCCATGAAAAAGATTTGCCCTTCAACCGCCGTCGCCGTTGTCGTTTGTCTTTTTTTCGCCGCCCTGCTCGCGACAGGGTGCAACCGCCCCCGAAAGATCGTCAAGAACATCGACCCCGGAGGCTGGAGCGGCACGACCTACGAAAACAGCTTTTTTGGGCTTGCGATCACGGTGCCGGACGGTTGGCACATCGCCGGAAAGGAAGAAATTCAAGCCGCCGAACAAGCGGGGCAAAACGCGGATTTCGTCAACAAAAACGAAGCAAATAAAATTTCAAACGTTGCGAAAGATACGACCACCAATTTGTTTATGGCATTGCGTTACACGCCTGCGGAAGCCGAGAGAAGAGGCGCGTTCAATCCGAATCTCTTTTTGGGCGCGGAAAATCTTTCGGCTTCGAGAATACCGATCAATCAAGCGAAATATGCCGAGGTTTTTCGTCAACAACTTCGCCGGGCGGCCCCGGGCATTGTTTTCAAACCTGCTTCGAACAAAATCATCGACAGCGTGGAGTTTGCGTCTCAACAAATCGAAATCACGACTCATGGAATGCGCGTTCACATGGAATATCTGATTAGCGTGGAAGATAATATCGCCTTGGTCTTCAACTTGACCTGGATGGAGGATTCGGAAAAAAAGCAATTGGATTCGATTATGGCGACACTGAAGTGGAATTGGGACGACGAGGACGCCCCCTGAGCTGCTGCGGCGAACATGGTTTTTTTGCCTCGGCCCGAGGCACCGCGTCCTGAAAATCCCGCTCGCCCCCTTTTTTTCAGCCCTGGAATGCAATAGAATGTGTCGTCTACTTTAATGAAAATCACCAGCGATCCCATCATCTTTCGTACGGGAGAAAAAACATGAGCGAAGAAAAGGCAGTCCTGAAAATCGGCGAGAAAACGATTGAATTTCCCGTTTACATCGGCTCGGAAGGGCAGAAGGCGATCGACATTTCCGGGCTGTTCGACCAGCACGGATTGATGACGTTCGACCCCTCCCTTGCGAGCACCGCCGTTTGCCGCAGCGAAATCACGTATATCGACGGCGATCAGGGGATTTTGCGGTATCGCGGCATCCCGATCGAGCAATTCGACCGGCCGAAGCCGAATTTTATCGAAGCGGCGATGCTGCTCATCAACGGCAAACTGCCGACGGCGACGGAACTGACCGATTTTCGTGACCGCTTGACCGAAAACGAGATGTTGCACGAAGGAATTCGTCGCCAATTTCAAAATATCCCGCCGAAATCCCCGCCGATGGCCATTCTCTCGGCGATGCTGAGCCAATTGGCCTGTTATTACGAAAAGTTCCTGCCGCTCGGGGACGACGAACTGTTTGTCGAGGCGGCCGCCCGATTGATTAGCAAGGTGCGAACGATCGCGGCCTTTTCGTACCGGAGTTCGAAGGGCTTGCCGTTTTCGTACCCGGATCCGTCGCTGCGGTACTGTGCGAATTTCCTGCACATGATGTTTTCGATCCCTTATCAACAATACGAGATATCGGAAGAGTTCGAAGACGCGCTCAATTTGATCCTGATTCTGCACGCCGATCATGAGCAGAATTGCAGCACGGCGACGGTTCGGGTCGTCGGCTCGGCCAAGGCGAACCTGTTCGCGGCCTGCGCGGCCGGGGTCAATGCCCTCTGGGGACCGCTGCATGGCGGGGCGAACGTCGAGGTCATGAAAATGCTCGACCAGATTCAAAAGGGGGGCCTCAGCGCCGCCGATTGCATCGAAGCGGCCAAAGACAAGTCGAACCCGTTCAAACTGTTCGGGTTCGGGCACCGGGTTTACAAGAACTACGATCCGCGGGCCAAAATGCTTCGGCAATGCGCGGGCCGGGTTTTTACGAAACTCAAGCAGCGCGACCCGCTGTTGGACATCGCCCGGAAGCTGGAGGAGCTGGCATTGGCCGACCCGTATTTCGTCGACCGGAAGTTGTACCCGAACGTCGATTTTTATAGCGGCATTCTGCTTCGGGCGATGGGCATTCCGACGAACATGTTTACGGTCCTGTTCGGAATCGGTCGTCTGCCGGGCTGGGTCGCCCAATGGAAGGAGCTGCACGACACCGAAAACGCGAAGATCATTCGCCCGCGACAGCTGTACGTCGGCAACACGATCAGCGACTATGTCCCGATCGAGCAGCGGTAGGGGAAATTCTCAAGGTATGAACATACGAGCCGGGACCTGTGGTCCCGACTGTATTGCTTACGAAAAAAGACAACAACTCTAATCAAGGCAGTCGGGGGCACAGCCCCCGGTTCGTTGTCGGATCGTGGTTATCTCAGGACAAACGTTCCCCGAGGGTGTCCCATTGGATGCCGACCCGGCGAAGGGCGTAGCCGAGCTCTTTCATGTAATCGCCGTAACCGGTCATCCAATGAAAACCGGGCATTCTTTCGGCGAGCAACGACGAAGGGCAATCGTATTTGATGTCGAACTGCGTCCGGCAAATCGGGCGGAACGGGGCATCGACGACCTCGCCCATCAGCCCGACCCAACGTTCCGAGGCGAAGTCGGGGGCGATGTTGGTGCATTTCGTCCCGAGCGGGACCTCGACCTTGGGGGCCGCACCGTAATCGGATTCGAAATGCGTGACGATCCGGGCCGGATCGTAGCTCTTGCCGTTCATTTTTCTCGGACCCGTGCAATGCGCCAACGTGATGATCTGGTCGTGCGGATACGTCGGATCGTTGAGAAAGACCGGCTTGCCCGAAATGTTCGCGAGCAACACCCCCGAAGGGATCACGACGAAATCCGATTCGCAAAACGCGAGATACCCGTCGTCGTTGAGCGTGCTCAGCGTCAGGCAGGCGGCCGTTTTCGAGACCTGCATGATCGTCCCCATGCAACCTTGGATCGTCATGTTCCGGGTGCCGGTTTCCTTCAGGATCGAACGGAACACCTGGTCCAACAGAAAACACTTATCGACGAAATCCCGCGATGTTTCGAGCTTGGTTCGCGGAATCTTGAGGTAATCGGCCGCCCGTTGTTTCGAAATCTCGACCGCCTTGGGATCGTTGTTGGCCGCTTCGATCAGCTTGCCGAGTTCGTCGTAGGAAATGTCGTGGTACTGGAATCCCCAAATCTTTTCGACGAGCGCGGGAACGACCCCTTCGGGCTGAGCCCAGGCCCCGGCACCGCCGATCGTCACGATTTTGGCGTTGCGGGTGTTTTTCAATCCGCAAAGCGATCGGAGCCGCCAGGTCAATTCGTCGAGCGAATCGGTAACGACGTCCTCGGGCAAAATCCGGGCAAGGGTTTGCGAATCGGTGTGCTGCCGCAAAAAGCGGGGCGAAACGATTTCGTATTGCAGGTAGACCGGGCCGCTTTTCCAGCGTTGGAAGATGATCGCATCCTTTTCGATGTTTTTGAGCGGATCAATCGCACCCCCGGCTCCGTAGACGATCAACAGGTCGGCTTTTTCGATGTCCGGGTGCGCTTGGACCTGTCCCATATCGGTCGCCGCCGTCACTTCCAGGAATTCGACGGGGAAATCGGCTTTCTTCTTGATGCCGTCCAGTTCTTTGGCGATTCGGACGACCTCTTCCTGGGCGGCTTCCTTGGAATCGACGCCGCCCCAGCTTCGCCAACTGACCCCTTCTTGTCGTTGCGGCAGATCATGTATGAGAATCGGCTTGACGATCAGCGGGGTGCGCTGCGGCGGCTTCGGGAGGTTTTCGGCCGCGGCCCCTTGGACCAAAGAGGTCCAGGAAAGACCGCCGAGCAACGTTCCGCCGAGGGCGGCGGCGCCCATAAACGATCGGCGATTCAAGGAAAAGACGTCCGAAGAAACGGCCGGCTTTGGCGGCGGACAACAATGACAACGAGGTTGGTTTTCCATAATTCTGGCTCCTGGGGATAAAAAGGAAATGGCAAGTATTCTCCCTGAAATTATAGCAAATCCGATAGTGCGATTTCAAGAGCAGTCTGCGGGGCCAAGAGAATTGCAACGTCGGAATTTCAGAAAAATTCAGAATCGGGCAGCTGCCGGAAGCGTAAGCGCCCGGGTTGCCACAAGCCCACGCGGGGCCAACCCGGCGCTGACGCTTCGGGCTGCTGTTTGCCTCGCTCGACTTTGCAATTCTCATGAACGACGAACAATGATTGTTTCCCGCGCGGCGCGGCGGTATAATTGATTTTTTGACGCGGAAATGGTTTCGCGAATTTAACCCACCCACTAGCAGGAGATCTCTTATGAAAGCAACGATTCGAATGATTTGGCCTCTTTTGATCCTCTTTTTGACGGCAAGCCCATTCGCGGCGGCGGCCGAATCGGGATACACTTCGCTCTTCAACGGCAAAGACCTTTCCGGCTGGACCAAACGGGGAGGAGACGCGACCTACGACATCGAGGGAGACGCGATCGTCGGCAAACGCGGCCCCGGCCCCAACACGTTTCTTTGTACCGAGAAAAATTTCGAGAATTTCATTCTCAAATTCCAATTCAAATTCGATATCGATATCAATTCCGGCGTCCAGTTCCGCAGCAATGCCCGGCCGAAGGGTGACCGCGAGGTCGTTTTCGGTTACCAATGCGAAATGGAACCGGACCTCAATCAAATGACCTGCGGCATTTACGACGAATCGCGCCGCAACCGTTGGCTCGACTCCTTGACCCCCGAAATTCGGGAAAAAACCAAGGCATCCCTCAAATTGAAGGATTGGAACGACGTTACGATCCAATGCGTCGGCCCCTCGCTGAAAACCTGGCTCAACGGCAATTTGGTTTCCGACATCATTGACACGGCCGAAACGCAGGGCTTTATCGGCCTGCAAGTGCATAGTGCCGACAAAGGGCAGGTCCGTTGGCGCAACATCCGGATCAAGGAACTTCCGGCGACCCCTTGGAACGCCCTGATGGGGGACAAGGAACTGAGCGCCTTGGAAGTGAAGCCGGCCGGAAAGTGGACCGTCGACGACGATCTGGTCGTGCATGCGGTTTCTGAAAAATCCGAAACGCGGGACGGGCTGGTTCTGACCAAGGTCGATTACAACAATTTCGCGACCAAAATCGCCTTCAAGCAGATCAAGGGGAACAGCGGACTGTACGTTCGGGCGACGGAAAACGGCAAGTCGTACTGGGTCAAGGGATTGCAAGGGGAGATCGACAGCCTCGCGACCGGGGGGCTTTGGGAGGTCGACGGCCGCGGTTGGATCGTCCCGCCGAACGGCGAGTTGATCGGCAAGAACTTCCGCGCGGACGACTGGAACGATTTCAGCGTCGTCGGCGTCGGGGACCACATCGTTACGAACCTGAACGGCACGGAAATTTCGAACACGATCGACCCGAAGGTCTTCAAAACCGGCAAACTCGGCTTGCAGTTGCACGGCGGTTCGGATATGGACTACTATTTCAAGGACTTCTTCGCGATGCAGCTCTCCGACGACGCGGTCAAGATGATCGAAGCGACCGAAGAGCCGTAAGAGTTCGGCTCGCGAAAAAGAGCCGCAAGTGTAGCGCAGCGTAACTTGCGGACCTTGTACACGGTCCGCAAAAATACTGTGCTCCGTACAAAAATTGAGCCAAGGGGCTTCCTGAGCGAAGCGACGAAAGCCCCGAAACCGCGAGGGTTGAGTCCGAAGCTCCGGTCCAATTTTTTCGCGGAGGGCAATAAAAGCCGGAAAGGAGCGCAGCGCATTGACGGTGTGTTGAGATTGAACGTCAACACAAGTTCAAACACCACACACCGTCAATGCGCCGGGTACGGCTCCTTTCCGGCTTTTATTCTTGACGCCCCCTTTTTCCTCAGTTGATCGTCCAACCCTCGGGGTATTTCTTTTTGAGCAGCGCATCGGCCTCGGGGGCGTTGCGGACCTTGAGGTTCGCGGCGTCCCAATCGAGCTTCTTGCCGAGCCGGTACGCGAGCGTCCCAAGCAACACCGTTTCCGCGACCGGACCGGAATAGCCGAAATCGCAGCTGGTCGGCCCTTTGCCCGATTTGATCGCCGCGATCCATTCCGCGTGGTGTCCGGGCGAATCGGGGATCGTCTTTTCCGGCCGCTTGTAATCCTTGAATTTCTCTTCGGGATACAAAAGGTGATTCCCATAATCGGCCAAGAGCAGCCCTTCTTTTCCGACAAACAGCGTCCCTGCCCCCCAGGCGGGCAATCCCTTTTCGGCGAGCAGCGGCGGCCGGGCTTCGCCGTCATACCAGGTCAGCCGAACCGGCGGCAAATTGTCTCGGGCCGGGAATTCGTACTTCGCGATCATGTCGTTCGGCGTACATTCCGGATCGACCGGCGTCGGGGCGGTCGATTCGATCGAATTCGGGTATTTCAGTTTCAAGGCCCAAAACGGCAGGTCGATGTGGTGACAGCCCATATCTCCGAGCGAGCCGTTGCCGAACGCCCAGTAAGCACGCCATCTCCCGCCGAAATAGCACGGATAGTACGGCCGATGCGGCACCGGGCCGAGCCAAAGATCCCAATGCAGATTTTTCGGCACTTCCGGAAATTCGGTCGGCATCGTCAGCCCGCCCCATCTCGCCCCGCACCAGACATGCACTTCCTCGACCGGGCCGATCGCTCCGGCCTGAATCAGTTCGACGACGCGGCGGTAATTCTCTCCGGCATGCACTTGCGTACCCATTTGGGTGATGAGCTTTTTTTCTTTCGCCAAATCGGTCATTCGCCGAACCTCCTCGACGGTGTGGGCGAGCGGTTTTTCGCAGTAACAGGGGATGCCGAGTTTCATGGCCGCGATCGAAGCGACGGCATGGGTGTGATCCGGGGTCGTAACGAGGGCGGCGTCGATTTTGTCCCCCAGTTCGGCGAACATTTGGCGGAAATCGACGAACCGTTTCGCCTCCGGGAACCGTTCGCCGGCGGCGTTAAGCATGTTCTCATCGACATCGCAGATCGCGAAGACGTTTTCCCCGACAATGCCGCCGAAATGAAACGCGCCCTGCATCCCGGCGGTCCCGACCGTGACGATGTTGAGCTTGCCGTTCGGGTTGCGCTCCCGGGCAAATGCGGGGGCGGCAAAATTCCGACCGAGCAACCCGGCGGACAGGGCAAGCGCCCCGCTTGTTTGAAGAAAGTGACGACGCGAAATGTTTTGTTTTTTGGACATATGGAATCGTTGATTTCGTTAAGGGAAAGTGTGTAGAAAACCATTTTGGAAAGGACGACGATAAAGCCAAGTATAGGACCAAAACCTTTCCGATGCAACAAAGTCATTTTTAAAGTGCGCGGAGACGCGGAGGCCGCAGAGAAGTGTTACAAAATTTCTAATCTTTTCGTATTTTGAGGGGCGATTTTTTGGTTCCGCCGAGTGAAGCGGCGACGAAGAGGTTCGTCAACCAACAGTCGCTGTAACGCTTGCCGTTCAATCGCTCCGCCGCACAACTCGCCCCCTCGTTTT
>JAVBQI010000164.1:0-7438 GCA_031549145.1 Thermoguttaceae bacterium
TGCTGGCAAACCTCTTCCTTCCGGCCGCGGCTCTGATCGCGTTGTTCAAGATTTTTCTGAAGATCAATAATCACGGTCGGGTCGGCACAAAAGGTGGTTAGGGACAAAATGAGATTTACAAAAATGCACGGGGCGGGCAACGATTACATTTACATCGACGGGTTCGAGGAAACCGTGCCCGAGAAGCCGGAACAATGGGCCGTAGCCCTCTCGGACCGGCACTTCGGGGTCGGCGGGGACGGGCTCGTTCTGATCCTCCCGTCCGAAAAGGCCGATGCCCGAATGCGAATGTTCAACGCCGACGGCTCGGAAGCGGAAATGTGCGGCAACGCGATTCGTTGCGTCGGCAAATATCTTTACGATCATGGGCGATGCCGAAAGGAAACCCTCGCGATTGAGACCGGGGCGGGAATCAAGACGCTCCGATTGGAAATCCTCGACGAAAAGGTCGGGCGGGTTCGCGTCGATATGGGGAAGCCGATCCTCATTCCCGCGCAAGTCCCGACGCTCCTTCGGGGCGACGGCGAGACCGACCCGGCGGTCGAAGTGCCATTGAGCATCGGCGAACGGGAATTTCGGGTCAGTTGCGTTTCGATGGGCAACCCGCATTGCGTGATTTTCGACGCGGACTTGACGGATGAAACCGTACACGGCTTCGGCCCGCGAATCGAGCGGGACCCGCGATTTCCGAACCGGACCAACGTCGAATTCGTCGAAGTGCTCTCGCCAAGCGAATTGCGAGTCAGGATATGGGAACGCGGGAGCGGCGAAACCCAGGCCTGCGGCACGGGCGTCTGCGCCGTCGCCGTCGCCGGAGTTTTATCGGGCCGGTCGCAGCGCAAGGTCCTCGTTCACGTTCTTGGCGGCGATCTTGAAATCGAATGGTCCGAATCGGACAATCACGTCTACAAAACCGGCCCCGCAACGGAAGTCTTTAGCGGAGTGTATTTTGGTAGAGGATAGAGTACGGAACAAAAAAGAGCCGTAAGTGTAGTCGGTACCCCGACGTAACGTACGGACCTTGTACAAGGCACGAACTTCGCGGCTCTTTTTTTTACTCTATACTTCTCACTGTCCTACCCCCGCCAGGTCAATTCCAGCGTCTTGTCATGCTCCGGATGCTCCTGATCGAGGCAACGCGGAGTCAGGGCGATGCCGTCCTTCTTCAACTCGGCGAGAACCCAGGCCGTCGGGGCGGTCGGCACGAACTTCCAAGCCGTCGCGGGAATGTTAATCAAGTGCACCCCCTCCCGCTCGGTATTGCCCCACTGATGGGTGTGACCGAACACGTAGGCCTTGACCTGCTTGCGCGGAGCGATGATCGCCCATAAGTCGTCGGAATCCTTCAAATGCCCCCGCTCGCGATTGGCATGATCGACGTTGAACAGCATGTGGTGATGTGCGACGAGAATCGCCGGTTTATCGGCCCGGGCATCCAACGCCTCTTCCAACCACTTCAACTGGGGATCGCCCAAAACACCCGGCGTGTAATGCGTCTTTTCCAAGGCGTCGAGAAAAAACCAATTGACGTTCGGCGATTCGAGGACGACCGGATATTTGTAGGGAATTTCCGGTCGCTCGCGATTTTCGGCCTCGGCGACCGCTTCGAGAAAATACTGCCGATGATCATGATTGCCAAGGACGAAAGTAACCGAGGTTCCCGCTTCCCGCAGCGGTTGCACTTCTTCGAAAAGCGTCTTGTAATCTTTCGACCGCTCCTGGTAATGAACGCAATCTCCGCAAACGATCGCCCCGCCGGGCCGTTTCGGATGGGCGAGGATGTCTTCGCGAATCGCGGCCAAATTACGGGCCGGGAAAGTTCCCCGATGATCCTTTTCGCGATCGCCGTAAATGTGCGTGTCGGACAGCAAGGCCCAAGTGTCGGAGCGTTCTTGCGTATCGGAACGAAGTGCCCCGACGGCACTGGGAATCCCGGAAAAGAAGGCACTCGCTCCAACGGCGAGCGAACCTCCTAAAAATTGACGGCGCGAAATCGGGGGAAGATAAATCGGCATGATACTTTTCTCGTTGGTCTTGGGTTGATACAGTGTCCCAGCCAAAAATTGAATCGAAACCGTTCAAAATTTTCCTGGAACTCAGTATTTTTGATAACAGGGGAACCTGAGGATTCCGCCAGTGTAATTGAAAGGCGAGCCTTTCGCAAGTTGCGTTTCGCCGCACTCGCGTTCCTTTTTCGCGGAGTGCGAAAATCCGGGACTTGCAATCGTTTCGGAGACGGCATAAACTGACAGGGTTCCGGAAGAAACGACTTTTTTTCTCCAACACTTCCCACACATGGTCGCCGTTCTTTTGAAGAATCGGGAAAAAGCGGTGCTCGCGTTCGCGATGCTGTTCCCCTTCGTGTTGACGCTTTTGTATTTCGTCGTTCTCGCCCGATCCGATCCGTTTTTTCAAAAAACGACCTTCGGCCTCGGGAAAACGCTGCAGTTCCTGATCCCGATCGTTTGGGTCGGTTTGGTGTTGCGGGAAAAATGGGTGATCCGGTCGTTTCACATTCGGGGAGTGCTCGAAGGGATCGGCTTCGGGGCGGTCGTGTTTCTCGCGATTCTCGGAGCGTACCACTTTTTTCTCCGGCTGCCCGAGGGGCCGCTTGCTCCGGATTCGCTCGCCGCTCAAGAGATCATCGGCAAAGTCGAATCGTTCGGGGTTCGTTCGACGGCGATGTTCCTGCTGTTCGGCGGATTTTATTCCCTGATACACAGCGGGCTGGAAGAGTATTATTGGCGATGGTTCGTTTTCGGGCGACTGAAAAACAATTTGAGACCGACCCGATATGCCGCGGGAAAGGCGATTCTGCTTTCGAGCCTCGCGTTCGCCTTGCACCATTATTTGTTGCTGGGAACCTACTTCGGCTACGCGAGTCCGTTGGCGTGGTTCGGAACGCTGGGGGTCGCGATCGGTGGGGCGTATTGGGCCTGGTCGTATGAGCGATTCGATTCGATCTGGCCCGCCTGGGTCTCGCACGGCGTAATTGATGCCGCGATTTTTCTCGTCGGCTTCTCCGTCAAAGGGTAATCGAACGCTGCAAACAGCAGCCCGAAGCGTAATCGCCGGGCTCGCCCCGCTTTCCCGCTTCGAAAACCGGGCGCTGACACTTCCGGCTGCTGCCCCGATCCGAATTTTTTGTGCAGGGCTGTTAATACAAGAAATCGACGAGCCGTTTGTAACCGATTTGGCGACAAACATCGTTCAGCAATGCCGGATCGTATCCTTTTTCGGCGGAGAGAACGACCCTGACCCGGGTTTCGTTTTCGCCCAGGGTGTCAAGCGAACGCGGCACGTTGTCCAGACCGACGGCCTTGCCTTCGAGCGTCAACGACCGGTCGGCCGCGAGCCGAAGCCGGACGAGGACCGACTTCTCGTTTTCGGCCCGTTTCATGGTTTCGGCGATTCGGACCGACTTGCCGTCCAAGGCGAGGCTTTCTTCGGCCGCTTCCATAAAAGCGAGAATTTCAAGCGTTTCCCTGGGCTCGACCGGCGGTTTGTTTTCCGAGAAAAACCGGCAGATCGCCTCGGCGAGCGGCTTGTAACCTTCGTACTTCCCGGCATCAGCCGCCCCTTGGGCACCGTATACGGTCGCGCCGTATCCCCCTTTGCCGCCGCGGCTTCCCCGAAAGGTTCCGATCCGGCCGTCGCTCCAGATTCCGCTCGCCAAATCATAATCGTCCGAACCGACGCAAGCGACTTCTTCGCAACCTTGGCCCATGATCGTAAAGAGGGTTTCGACCCCGTGTATCCCGTACCAAAAGAAGCCGGGATTGCTCGGATTGCGGCTGCTCGGTCCCCACGCCGCCGCCCCGAGAACGGGGCCGACGCTCGGGTTCGTCCGCATCGATTGAAAGCCGCTCGAAAAACGGAGGGATGAGCTCGAAAAAACGGCAACCCCTTTTTCCTCGGCAAGACGAAAAATCACGACCGCATCGGCGAGGCAAGCCGTCATCGGTTTGTCGATAAACAGCGGTTTGCCGGCGGCGATCACCGGTTTCGCCTGCTCCAAATGACAGCGGCCGTCGACGCTTTCGAGCAGAATTCCGTCGACCTGGGGCAGCATCTCTTCGATACTCGGATAAAAGACGACCCCTTTTTCAAGGGCTCCTTTTTTGTATTCTTCGACCCGGTCCCAGCTTGCGGGATTGTCCGGCATCCCGCCGGCGTAGGCCGCGACGATTTCGAATTGCCGATATATCCCTTCGCGTTCCGGGTGATTGATGATTCCGATAAACGCCGGGACATGCGAGGTGGTCGTTCCGATGATTCCCAGCCGGAACGGTTTCGTCTCTTGGGCTGCGGCATCGGCGAGGAAAAGAATCACGGAAAGAAGCAGGCAGGAAGCAAAGCGAAAGCGTGAGAAAACGATCATGTCAAGTCTCCTTGGAACGAGTGAGGACTTATTGTCTGTTTAGCCGAGCGGCGCAGACGCCGGAGCCTATGCACTTTTGCGTACCCATCCGGGGATTACGGCGGAGTACCACCTTCATCCCGGCTCTTTTCGATACGTCGGGACCGCAGGTCCCGGCCGTGAGCGCGTCATTTTTTGAACCGTTCTAATACATAACCCGGTCTTCTTTTTTCGCCCATTCGAGAAACAGGTCCCGGCACGGCTCCTTGTCGAGGATTTCGGGCTTCAAGAGCGGAGAATCGGCGGTTCCGTCCATGATTTTATAGCAATACTCGTCGTCGAACCCGCCGAGAGCGGAATCGTGCCGGTCGGCTCCGAACGTCAGTTTGCGGATGCCGGCCCAATGAATCGCGAACAAGCACATCGGGCAAGGTTCGCAGGTGCTGTAAATTTCGCAGTCGCCCAAATGAAACCGCCCGAGTTTCGCCGAGGCTTTGCGAATCGCGACGACTTCGGCATGCGCGGTCGGATCGTTGGTCCCGAGCACTTCATTGGAAGCGACGGCGATCACTTCGCCGTTTCGAACGACCACCGCTCCGAAAGGGCCGCCTTGATTTTCCCGGACACCGTCCCGGGCGGCGGAAATCGCCAAACGCATATAATCATTCATTTTCAAGCGTTTTAGATCAAATCAAAAATTCGTGTGCTGCTTCAACGCTCCCGTTGGTCGCTTTTTACAGAACATTATCACGGCACATCAAACTCGAACCGCTTTAGGAATTGTAAGGAAATCGCCGCACGACGAGAGAGACGTTTTGCCCGCCGAAACCAAAACTGTTGCTCAAGGCGACATCGCATTTGGCCTTTCTCGCGGCGTTCGGAACGTAATCGAGATCGCATTCGGCGTCGGGTGTCTTTTGATTGATCGTCGGGGGCAGAATCCCGTCGCGAATCGCCAAGAGACAGTAAATCAATTCGCTCGCCCCGGCCGCCGCGATCAAATGCCCGGTCATGCTTTTCGTGCTCGAAACCGGAAGCTTGTAGGCCCGGTCCTTGAAGACTTCCTTGATCGCGAGGGTCTCGACCCGATCGTTGACCGAAGTGCTCGTTCCGTGGGCGTTGATGTAATCGACATCTTCCGGCCGAAGCCCGGCATCTTCGATCGCCGCGCTCATGCAACCGATCGCTCCCCGCCCTTCGGGATGCGTGTCCGTGATCCGGAACGCATCGGCCGTCGAGCCGTAACCGGCCATTTCGCCGTATATTTTCGCGCCCCGTTTTTGGGCGAATTCCAAATCTTCGAGCACGACCATTGCGGCCCCTTCGCCGAGAACGAACCCGTCCCGCTCCTTGTCGAACGGCCGGGAAGCCCCTTGCGGATCGTCGTTGTTCGTGCTCAAGGCGGTTAAAAGATTGAAGCCGGTTACCCCGAACGGATGTATCATCGAATGAGCCCCGCCGGAAATCATCACATCGGCTTCTCCGCGGCGAATGATTTCGGTCGCCTCGCCGATCGCCTGGGAACTGGCGGCACAGGCCGTCAGGCAATTCAAATTCGGACCGAAGGCTTTGAACAGGGCCGCCAAATGCGTCGCGAGCATGCTCGGTTCCTGCTCCTTTTCGCGGACCGGATCGAGAATTTCGATCCCACGTTCGATAAACTTGCCGTAATCGAACCGCCCGCTGCCGTCGAGATCCCCTTCTCGCAGCCCGGAAAGGATCATTTGCGTGAAAAGGTCAAAATCCTGCTTCCCTTCGCCCGCCCCGGTGTAAACGCCAAATCGAACCGGATCGACGATCCGGAGCACGTTTTTCCCTTGCAGTAGCCCGGCGTCGCGCATCGCCTTGAAACCGGCGCCGACCGCGAATTTCGTATGCCGGTCCTGCAATTCCCAGTCCGCGGGATTCTCGCCGATGTCGGAAACATCCCAGTCGCGAACTTCGGCCGCGATTTTCGTCGGAAAATTCGAGGCGTCGAAAAGTGAGATATTCCCGACACCCGATTCTCCGTTCAAAAGCCGTTTCCAAACGGTTTCGACATCGCTGCCCAAGGGTGTGACAAGACCGATTCCTGTGATTACGACACGTCTTTTCATGGGAAAAAGAAAATGGCTTGACGAAAAAATAAGCACCGACGGAGCCGCGAACTACGGTCGCGAATTCTTCAAAAGATCCGCGTCCTACTCCGCCCTTTGCTCCTCGGGATCGAGCAACTTCGACCCGTCGACCGCAGTCCCGATCTCATAGGCCTTGAAAATTCGCATCATTTCGAGCAAATCTCCGTCCGCGAAAAGGGTTGTATTTTTATGGGCCAAATCGGTCAGGTGAGCGAACACGAATTCCCCTTCGGCCATTAACTCGTTGCCCCGGTACGCGAACACCGATGCAACGGCCCCGTCGTCCCGAAGTGAATCGAGAAACGCCTGGTAGGTCAGCAAATCCCCGGGAACGATTTCGGTGTTGCGGAAAAGCATTCGCGGAATTTTCGCGAGAACGACCTTCGCCTTATAGCCGGTCGCCTCACAGGCCAAAAGGCCGCCGACTTGGGCCAAGCCTTCGATAATCAGCGAGCCGGGCATGATCGGATGATATCGGAAATGATCATGCAAGTGCTCTTCGGCCAGAGAAACGGCCTTGACGGCTTGCGCCCTCTTTTGGCTGACGAAATGGGTAAAACGATCAATCCAATACCAACGCATGATTCGGGGAAACTAGATGTTGAGTTTCGTTTCGACGATTTGGCACATATCCCGGACGGTCAGGATGCTGGCGAGGTTTTGAACCATCGGATTCTTTTCGAACTCAGCGATATTGGCGCCCGGCATTCGCTTTTTCAACTCTTCCAACCCCACGGCGGTCAGTTTTCCGTCGACGACGTATTCGGTGTTCGTCAACAAATCTTCCGGAATCAGTTCGCCGCGATCGATTTTGATCCCAAACGTTTTTTCCAAACGGTAAACGATGTCAAGAAGGTCGATCGATTCGGCTCCGAGATCGGCGACCAGGGTCGCGTCCATTGACACTTCCTCTTCGTCGACGGCAAGTGCTTCAACCAAGGCTTCCCGGACTCCCGCGAAC
>JAVBQI010000243.1:0-3064 GCA_031549145.1 Thermoguttaceae bacterium
GTTCCTTTTTTTCTCTCACAAGGCACAAAGATCACGAAGGAATTGAGAAATCCGAGTTGTCCTTGGTGTCCTTCGCGCCTTTGTGAGAAAAAATAGGATATCTGGGTAAGGATGTGGAGTTAAATATGTAATTCCCTAAAAAATGATTGTTTATTGTGCAGACGCCGGCGCGTATTGGCGGGGCAACTCCGGCGTCTTCGCCGCTCGGCTAAACGGGCAAACGGATCACAACGCTTTTGTTGTCACTTCTTCGGTCAACCGCCGGATCACCTCCTCCAGCGGCAACTCGCCGAGCTCGCCGTCTTTGCGGCTGCGGAGGGCGACGGTGCGGCTTTCGGCTTCTTTCACCCCGACGACGGCCAAATACGGCACCAAATCGTTGCGGCCGTCGCGAATCTTCGCGCCGATCTTTTCCGGCCGCAAATCGCAGCTCGTCCGCAGCCCGGCGTCCCGCAGCCGCTGTTCGAGCGACTTCGCGTAATCCTCGACCTTTTCGCTCACCGTTAGCACCCGGATCTGCTCCGGCGCCAACCAAAGCGGAAACGCCGCCGCGAAATGCTCGATCAGAATCCCGCAAAACCGCTCGAACGAGCCGAGCGGCGCCCTGTGTATCATCACCGGCGTGTGCGGCTTGTTGTCCGGGCCGATGTATTCCAAATTGAACCGCTCCGGCGATGGGAGGTTGTAATCGAGCTGCACCGTCCCAAGTTGCCACTTTCGGCCCAGGCAGTCGCGAACGATAAAATCGGCCTTCGGACCGTAAAACGCCGCTTCCCCTTCGACGATCTCCAAACTGGGCAGGTCCATTTCCTTGCAGACGTTTTCGAGAGCGGCCTGAGCCTTCTTCCAGTTCTCCGGGTTGCCGACGTACTTGTCGCTGTCCCAATCGCGGAAACTGAGCCGAACCTGAAAATCCTCGAACCCGAGTGTCTTCAAAACCAGCAACGTCATGTCGATGCAGGCACGAAATTCGTCTTTGACCTGTTCCGGCGTACAGAAAATGTGGGCATCGTCCTGCGTAAAGCCGCGAACCCGGGTCATGCCGTTGAGCTCTCCCGACTGTTCGAAACGGTGCACGCAACCGAACTCGGCGAGCCGCAGCGGCAGATCGCGGTACGATCGCGGCTTGTTCATATAAACCATGACGTGGTGCGGGCAGTTCATCGGCCGGAGCAGGAACTCGTCGCCGTCGGGCATCTTGATCGGCGGAAACTGGCTCTCCGCGTAATACGGGTAATGCCCCGAGGTTTTGTAAAGCTCGATGTTCCCGATCACCGGCGTATTGACGATCTGGTAACCCCGGCGGGTCAATTCGGCGGAAATGAATTTTTCCAACTGCTGCCGGACGATCGTCCCTTTCGGCAGCCAGAGCACGAGCCCTTGGCCGACCTTTTGCTCGATCGTAAAAAGCTCGTGCTTTTTGCCGAGAACGCGATGATCGCGTTTCTTCGCCTCTTCGAGCTGGAACAGGTACGAATCGAGTTCCTTCTTCTTGAAAAACGCGGTCCCGTACAACCGCTGCAACTGTTGGTTGTTCGCGTCCCCTTTCCAATAGGCTCCGGCGACCGACATCAGTTTGATTGCTCCGATTTCCCGCGGCCGGTTGATGTGCGGGCCGCGGCACAGATCGAGGAATTCCCCCTGCCGGTAAAACGAGACCGTTTCTTCGGAGGCAAGCCCTTCCCGGAGATGTTCGACCTTGAGCTTTTGGCCCATGTCGGTGAGCATCGCGATCGCTTCCTCGCGAGGTATCTCCAACCGTTCGAACGGCTCGTTTTCCTGGAGGATTTTTTGAATTTCGGCCTCGATTTTCGGAAAATCGTCCTCGGAAAGCTTATGTTCGAGCGAAAAATCGTAGTAAAAACCGTTTTCGACGGTCGGGCCGAACGCGAGTTCGACGCCTTCGAAGAGCCGTATCACGGCGCGGGCCATAATATGGGCGGCGGAATGCCGAAGCGTATCGAGGGATTCCTGGGACATGAAAAAACTCCGAATCGAGGAAAAATGAGGGATCACAAAGACAGAAATTTTACAGAAAAACCGTATTTTCGCAAGTTGGGCGATCTTTGAATTACACAGCCGATATCGAGCCGGATGTTTTGCGTCGTCTTTTTCAACGGCTCCGTTGCTTTTTGCGATTTGTCGTCTATGATAATTAACAGTGCTCATCGGATAGGCCGCGGAGTACCGGCTAAATGTGTATCACCTTAAAATCGTTTGGAGATCGACAATGCCCGCTAAAAAAGACGAACAACGTAGCAAAGTGATCGAAGTCCTGAACAAGGCCCGGTCGATGGAACTGTACGCCATTATTCAATACCTGAACCAACATTATGGTCTTGACGATTTCGATTACGGTCAACTCGCTTCGGAAGTGAAGAAGATCGCGATCGAGGAAATGAAGCATGCCGAGGCTTTTGCCGAGCGAATCAAGGACCTCGACGGTGAGCCGACGGCGCAAATCGCTTCGACGATCACCCACGGCCAGGAAGTGGAAAAGATTTTTCCGTTCGACGCCGATGTCGAGGCCGGGACGCTCGGGAAATACAACGAGTTCATGAAAATCTGCCGCGAAAACAACGACAGCATCAGCGCGACGCTTTTCGAGACGATCATCGCGGATGAGCAGCGACACTTCGATTATTTCGACGACACCGACGCTCACATCAAGAAGCTGGGCAACAGCTTCCTCGCCCGGATGGTCAGCGGGGCCGCCGACTGAGTGTGGACGAACCGCCGCCCGAGCCGGAATCGTAGTTCGGGCGGGGCTTATTCGGTCCGGGCAAGCGATTCGGTGTCGATCCAGATCGTAACCGGGCCGTCGTTGACCAGCTCGACATGCATTTCCTGCTGAAACGCCCCTTGAGCGACATTGATCGAAAGCTCAAGGAGCCGGGCAATGAATTTTTGGTACAGTAACACGGCCTTTTCCGGCCGGGCGGCTTCCGTAAAGCTCGGCCGCCGCCCTTTGCGGCAATCGCCGTAAAGGGTGAACTGGCTGACGACCAGCATTTTTCCGCCGACATCCTGCAGCCCGAGGTTCATTTTTCCGGCGTCATCCTCG
>JAVBQI010000200.1:0-5459 GCA_031549145.1 Thermoguttaceae bacterium
ATTTTTTCTTTGGCGGCAAAGAAAATGAACACAAAGGAGCCGGGGATGGAGCGCAGCGCAATCCCCGGACAGCACTACAAAATAGCGTAATCCCCGGAAATGATGTGTCCAAGCGTAAGAGAGTGTGGGCTTGTCCGGGGATTGCGCTGCGCTTCATCCCCGGCTCATTGTAATATGATGAAACATGATTTTCACACGACGCATTGGAGCGTGGTTCTCGCGGCGAAGGGGAACGACACGAAGGCTCGAACCGCGCTCCGCGAGCTTTGCAAGTCGTATCGGGAGCCGATCCTGCATTACGTTCGTCGGGCGACGGCGGCGGACACCGAGCGGCGGTACGGCGGACGCAACGCCGAAGATCTGACGCACGATTTTCTCGCCCGGTTGCTCGAAGGCAACATGTTCGAACGACTCCAGCGGCAAGGCGGCTCGTTCCGATCTTATCTGCTCGGAGCAGTCAAGCATTTTTTGGGCAATATCCGTCAGCAGGAAGCGGCGGCGAAACGCGGATCGGATGTCGAGCCGATCTCGCTGCCGGACGATTCAGCGGGAACGAACGGCCTGGATGATGCCGTGTTCGACCGCGACTGGGCGCAGACGATGGTCGCGCGGACACTCGACTCGCTGGGCAAAACACCCGAAACGCAAGCGCTCTTGCCCTGGGTCGCCTGCGAATTGGACGGCGCGGCCCGCTTACGCCTTGCCACCGAGTTTGAGATGTCCGGCGTCGCCGTCAAGGTCGCGTTACATCGGTTGCGAAAAAAATTTCGCGAGTCAATCAGAAAACAAATCGCGGAAACCGTCGAATACGAATCGGAAATCGACGGCGAACTCGACCATTTGATTCGGGCGTTGCGCTGTCCCGGAATAAGATAAGCACAAAAGTTGACAACGTGGTCCGGGGACTGCGCGAGTACGCTTCGTCCCCGGCTCTTTATGCGAAACGTCAAAATCAATGCTGCGGTGCCGGGTTGTAAACGGCGGTTTTGCCATCGGCCTCTTTCTTGACGATCGCGATCGCGAACCAGCCGTTTTCGAGCCGGCACGATCCGGTCGTCAACTCCCGGAATCGGTCGTCCGTTTCGAAAAGTTTCGGAACGAGCAAAAACGTTCGGTCGGGAGGGAAGGTTTTGGTGAGGACCGTTCTCAAAGCAATCTGGGTCTTGATGTCCAGTTTGCCGATCACGTTGATCGACGGATCGCGAACCAAAACGGCCTTCCCTTCGGCATCGATTCCGGGCCGATAATTGACGATAAATCGGAAGTCCCGCCAGGTCGAACGGTTGACCCGAATCCCGGACATCGTCAGAATGATTTCGATTCTTCCGTCATGAAATCGGATCAAAACAGGATCTTTTTCGGCGAAACCAAGGAGGACATCGTCGTTGCCATCCAGCAGATCGGCGTTCTCGACGCGGCCGGTTTTCGCGGCGATCCGCTGCTTCAGTTCGCCGACGCTCATCACCTTGCCGCCCAATTCCAAGCCCTGAAGCACCGTTTGAACCGCGGTTTCATGCACCTTGATATCCGCGAAAGAGCCCGGGACGGAATCCGGCTCCGGGGTATGACTCCCGAGCGAGCAATCGGAGAGCAGCCGCCAGGACGAAAGGAGCCAATCTTTCGTCGTACTCGAATCTTTCTGTTCGAGGTAAAGCCCGGCATTTTCCAGAGGAAGGAGAAATTGATCCCGATAAACGTCGTTGAATAGGGCGAATCGCGAATCGACCTCGGCGTTGACCCGGGAACGGACCATTCGGGTCATTTTTTCATGGGTCTCGGAGTTGATCTGATCTTCCTTGGACTCGAATTGGTTGCGGGCGACTTCCTTGACCAGGCCGGAAAAGAGCGGCAAGCCGTCCAGCCCGGTTTTGACGGAGCGAAGGTAGGTCCGGTTGTTGACCTGGACGTTCGTCGGGGAGAGATCGATGCCGTTTTCCGACCACTCTAGCTTTTTCGTGCAAAGGAAATTGGCGTAGGTTTGGCTTTGAACGTGAGCCGATCTTTTTTGCGAATTGCCGGTCGCGTTAACCTTGCCCGCGATTTGCAACGTCATGCTCAAGCGATCGGGATCGGGATTCAAGCGGAGTTTGACGAGCGTATCGGTCCGCCGTTCCCCGACAACGGCCTGTCCGGCGACGAATTCCTGAAAGCGGTCGAATTCCGGATCGCGGGCCGGCAAGAGGTAGTTGAGCAGGGCTTTCGAGACATAAAATTTGATATTCGAATTCCCGTAAAGCGAACGAACGACCTCACCCAGTTGGCGAAACTCGGGGCTTTTGCTGACGCAGAGCCGGAAGGCGAGCTCGGCGGCCGCAAGATTTTCGGAATTCCGACGATACGATTCGTACCGTTCGACGACCGCAAGCATTTGCAAAGGATGCACGGTGTCGTCGGTCCATTGTTCCAATTCTTCGAGCCAACCGTAAATCTCGGGTGAGCGGAGAAACGACAGTTGCTTTCGCGAAAAATCCGACTCCCGAAGCCTGCCCATGACGATATTCGCCAGTTCGCTGATAGAAAACGTCCGTTGTTCCGGAAGCAAGGCCGTCACCTCATCGCCGACCGGCTTTTCCGTACAAGCCTTCAAAAGGACGAGAAGAGTTTCGGTTTCCAGGAAAATTTTCCAGGCCGCCGAGGTTCGCTCGTCGTCCTGACGGCCAAAAAATTCGACCATCTCGTCCGTTTTTCGAGAAAGATTTCGATAATCCTCGAAAGTTTTCGGCAGCAACGAAATGATAAAATCCCCTTTTTCGGAAACGGAAACGTTGGTGCCGAGCGATCCGCAAACCGCGTCCAAAAGGCAAACGCGGCGTTCGATCGAGCGTCGAACGTCTTCAAGATCGAGATCGCGATCGATTGGCAAATTCCGGGCCAACTGCTCCAATTGACGAAGCTGTTCCGGAATCGACGAGAAATCCGAGGTGTAGAATTGTTGATCGATGCGGGAAAAAACGGAGAGAATTTGCCGAAGAGCCGGTTCGACGAGCGGATTCGTCGGAGTTTCGCCCTCACCCTGTTTTTTCAAATAGGCCTCAACCTCATCAAAAAGCGCTTTCGGATACGTCGGCGAATGAGAATTCGAAGGACGCTCGACCGGTTTGGTTGCGCACCACGCCAAGGGCGCAACGAAAAGAGGGATTCCGCAACCCAGAAAAATCGCGCAAACGATTATCGAAAATTTCTTTTTCGTTCCCATATTTACAGTATTTGACGAATCCGTGCCAAAAGAATCCCAGGGCGAATCGTTTCCGAAAAAACAACTCCAAACATGCTCTTCGGCTATTCCGAACGGCAAAGTTTATTGGTAATCACGGACCGCCCGAAGAAGGCTCTGAAAAGCAAAAACGAAGCGGAACAAATGATATAACGAGGATTGTTACGAAGTTTTCGACAATCGTTTTTTTTTGCCTCTCTTAACCATATTGTGAACGCTTCTCAACATCGCCCACCCGAATATTCGGTAAATTTCCCTTCCCTTCCTTTGTCGCCTGAATCCTCGACTCTTCCATCCGATCTTGTTGAAAATCTTTTTTGCGTTAAAATGTACGGCTTCGCGGAAAATGAAGATTGTTTTCCTTTAGTTTTTCTCATTCTTTTTTGCATTCCCATGTCTCTTGAAATCATTTGTGCGGAAAAACCGGCGTCTTTTCGGGCGGCCGTTCTCGATTTTGACGGAACAATCAGTCTCATTCGCGAAGGCTGGCAACAGATCATGATTCCGTATTTCATCGAAATGCTTCTCGAAACGCCTCAGGGAAAAAAATCCGACTTGAAGGAAATCGAAAAAACGGTTCGGGATTTCGTCGACATTCTGACCGGAAAACAAACGATCTACCAATGCATCCGCCTCGGCGAGGAAATTACCGCGTTCGGCGGGAAAGCGGAGGATCCGCTCGTTTACAAGCAGGAGTATCACCGTCGGCTGTTGGAGCGAATCGACAACCGGCTCAAGGAGCTGGAAGAGGGAGCCGATCCGCGGGATCATGTCGTTCCCGGTTCGTTCGAACTCCTGGAGATGTTGCGGAAACACGGCATCACCGTTTATTTGGCGAGCGGAACCGACGAGGTTTATGTCAAGAACGAAGCCGATCTGCTGAAAGTAACCCCTTATTTCAACGGCGGCGTTTTCGGGGCGCAGGACGATTACAAGACCTTTTCCAAGGCGATGGTCATTCAGCGGATCATCCGGGAGCACAACCTGGGCGGCCCGGAACTTCTCGGCCTGGGAGACGGTTATGTCGAGATCGAGAACGTGAAGCAGGTCGGCGGATTCGCGGTCGGCGTCGCCTCGAATGAAGCGACGCGGGAAGGGATCGACACTTGGAAGCGGGAGCGGCTGATTCGGGCCGGGGCCGATGCCATTATCCCGGATTACCGCGATATCCCCCGGATCGAGGCCTACCTGTTCGGGTAAGACTTCCCGAACGACTCAACACGAGCCGGGACCTGCGGTCCCGACTGCACCGCCTGTGAGAAAAGACAGCACTCAAATCGAAACAGTCGGGGGCACAGCCCCCGGCTCGTAAAAAGAAAAACCAATTCCCTCAAATGTCGACGCCGGGGATCGGGAAGCGGGAGCAGAGCTCGGCGATTTCGGCCCGAATTTTCGGGGCCTCTTCTTCGATCCGGCCCAGATTCTTGCAAACGCGGTCGATCCAACCGGCGACCTGCTGCATTTCCGGCTCTTTCATTCCCATGCTCGTGAGGGCCGCCGTCCCGAGTCGGACACCGCTGGTTACGAACGGGCTGCGGTGATCGCCGGGCACCATGTTGAAGTTGGCGATGATTCCCGCTTTCGCGAGGGCGGCAGACGCCTCCTTGCCTGTAAACTCCGCCGTCCGGAAATCGATGATCAACAGATGCGTGTCGGTCCCGCCGCCGGCGAGGGCGTATCCCCGTTCGAGCAACCCTTGGGCGAGGGCCTTCGCGTTCTTGACGATCTGGGCTCCGTATTCGCGGAAGGCCGGGCTCAACGCCTCTTGGAAGGCGACGGCCATTCCCGCGATGATGTGCATGTGCGGCCCCCCCTGCAAGCCCGGGAAAACGGCCCGATCGACCCGCTTCGCGAGGTTGAGCTTGCTTTCCGGGAAGTATTTCGACTGGTATCGGTCTTCCTCTTTCGAAAGCAGGAACCCGGCCCGGGGGCCTCGCAACATTTTGTGCGAAGTGCTGCTCACGATATCGCAGTGCGGGACCGGGTCCGGATGCACCCCGGCGATAATGAGCGCGTTGATATGGGCAATGTCGGCGACGAGGTAGGCGTCGATCTCTTTCGCGATTTCGGCGAAATCCTTGTATTCGATTTTGTGCGGATAGGCCGTCGCACCGACCCAAATCATTTTCGGCCGCTCCCGCAGGGCGGTTTCGCGGATCAGGTCCATATCGAAGCGTCCGGTCTCCGGGCTCGGACCATAGGGAATTTGGACATAGTCCGTCCCCGAAAAATTGACCTTCCAACC
>JAVBQI010000229.1:0-15178 GCA_031549145.1 Thermoguttaceae bacterium
ATTTTTTCTTTGGCGGCAAAGAAAATGAACACAAAGGAGCCGGGGATGGAGCGCAGCGCAATCCCCGGACAGCACTACAAAATAGCGTAATCCCCGGAAATGATGTGTCCAAGCGTAAGAGAGTGTGGGCTTGTCCGGGGACTGCGCCGAGTACGGCTTCGTCCCCGGCTCCTTGAGAGAAAAACATCATGATCTTCGATCCCTCGCAATACTCTTACGTGCTGGTGACATCGACGACGTACGGCAACTGGCTGCCGGGCGACGCGCGCGGATACGTCGATGAGCACAACGTTTACGGCATGCCGTTTGATGCTCCCTCGGCGGCGCTGGAGCACTTTGCGAAGGCGAAAATGAAAGAACCGATCGTTTGGCTTAACCTCGAACAGGCCGAAACCGTTCTCCGTCGCTGGCAAGAGACCGTCGGCGAACTTGACGGCCTGCTGGTTGTCGTCGCGATCCTGCAAAACCATTTTCATTTCGTCGGGATTTTTCCCGACAAAATTACGAAGGCGAAGCTGCTCCAGTTTTTCAAAGGGCGAGCCTCGCGGGCCTTGAACCAAAAGTACGGCAAGCAAACCTGGTGGACCGACTCCGGGTCGGTGCGTTACAGTTTCGACGAACCGGCGTTTCTCGCGAGAATCGAATACGTCAAGAAGCAACACAACCCGCTCGTCCTTTGGGTCAATCCTGATTTTGACGAATAAAGAGCCGGGGATGAAGCGCAGCGCAATCCCCGGATGGCACCACAAAACAACGTAATTCCCCGATAGGATTAGATCACGTAAAAGAGTGTGGGCTTGTCCGCGTACTGCGAGAGTCTGGGACAGGGAAAACGTAAAATTTCAAAAAATCGTCTTGACAAGAAATTTCGCCTTCGATAAACTAATCTATTAGATTAGATTGCGAAACACGATAATCCTTTTTGGAGACGATTTTTATGGCACGTCAAGATTCTCCGTCCGCTCCGAGCGAACGGGAAATGGATATTTTGAAAGTCTTTTGGGAGCTCGGCGAGGTGCCGGTGCGGGCCGTTCATCAAAAGATGTCCCCTCGCGGCGAATTCGCGATCACGACCATCCAGACGCTGGTTCGGATCATGGCCGAAAAGGGCTTTCTCAAGGTGCGAAACGTCCATCGGACGCTTTACTACCGACCGAGTTACACCGCCGAACAGGCCAGCTCACGGTTCCTGCACAAAGTGTTCGACGGCAACGTCGACCGGCTGGTCCTTTCAATGCTCCGTGCGGAAGATTTTTCGACGGACGAACTTCGCGAGATCGAAAAGATCATCGCCAAGGCCCGGAAAGTGAAACAACAGGAGGACCAGGCATGAGCGATTTGGCGTTGCGTTTTCTCCTGTTCGAAGGAATCGCGTCGATCCTGCTGGGGACGATTCTCATTGGGCATCGGTTTTCCGTGCAACCGTTCGATCGGATCCGGCTCACGCAGTTCGGCTTCGCACTCGTTGCCGTTTCTTTGCTCTGGGTCGTTTCCGGACTCGGTCCGAAATGGGCGATTTCCCCGACTTTTTTGACAGAAAAACCGCGGCAGCATCCCTTTGTTGAAAACCAGGTTTCTCACGAAGGCACGGGGGACACAAAGAGGTTTACGGGGATTGCCTCTCCCTTCTGGTGAAAGTCGAGAGATGACGGCAGAGACGACCGAGAAAGCCGAGCGACCGCTTTCTGACGGTCGCGATTCTGATTGGAGGATTGGCTCGTTGTTTCTTTTTCTGCCGCCGCTGGTTCTCTTCGTGCGGGATTGGTCGACCGGTCGGCGGCTACGGCGAATACTGCGGCGTTCGACTCTCGTTCCGGAGTTCGCCGAAAACTTGTTTCGGGAAATTCGAGGAAACGCCCCTTATGCCGTTCGATTGAGAGCGTCGGAGGAAATCGCCGCGCCGATCGTGTTCGGATTTTTCCGACCGACGCTGCTGCTGCCCACACGGCTGGTCGAGACATCGCGCACCGAACTTCGGGCCTGTCTGGCCCATGAGTGCTCGCACTTGAAAAACGGCGATCTTTGGACTTGGAACGTTGTCCGACGATTCCAATACATCCTCTGGATACAGCCGTTTTACTGGATGCTTTGCGGCCGGTTGCTCGTCGATCAGGATTACCTGGCCGATGAGGACGGCGTACGGGCGTGTTCCGAACCGGCCGATTACGCGCAAATTTTGTTTGAACTTGCCAAAACCCATACCAATGTCGAGCCCTGGATTGCGCTCGGCATGGCCGCCCCGCCAACCCAACTCAGGAGGAGAATCGAAATGTTGCTTAACCGTCCTTATTCCCTGTCCCGTACCATGAACTTGCGAAAGCTGCTTTTGCCGCTCCTGCTGTTGAGTGTGCTGACGTTTCTCGGCGGGACGTTGCGTGTTCAATTTATCGCCGCTCAAGAGCCGGAAAAGGAGCGTAGTGAAATTCCCGGCCTGGTCGTCGAACGAAACGACCCGAAAGAGGAGCCCGTCCGGGGAGCACGCGAAGACGCTTCGTCCCCGGCTCTTTCGAACGGCGAAATCACCGACTTGCTGGAAGTGCCGTTTTCGTGCGATTTCAAAGAGCCGCTCCCGTTGTTCGAAGCGCTGCTTCATATCAGCGAGACGATCCAAGTTCCGTTCGTGATTGATGGTGAGATGGAGATACAGGGGCTTGTTTCGACGGAATCGCCGGTCGTTCAATTTCAACCGGCCTTCCAATTATCCCTTCGCGATCTCCTGGATTACCTCACCCGCCCGCACGGAATTCGTTGGCACGTCGAAGACGGTGTCATCCTCTTCGACGCGACGGGGAAACGTCGTGAACGACATTACACGCGATCCTATTTTGTCGGCGATTTGTTGCGGGAAACGCGGGTCCCGCTGCCGGAGGGAGGCAATCCCCTGGACGCGATCACCGATCCCGGCGCCGCACAAGGGATACAATTCCAAGTGGAAAACGATTTCGAACCGATCATCGATTACATCAAAAAGATGGTCGGCCCGGAATCGTGGACAAACGGGGGGGATGTCACGGGATACTATCCCAACTTGTCTCTCATCATCCGGCAGTCGGAAGCCGGGCACATGCTTATCGCCGAACTGCTCACCCGACTTAGAAAAGTCAACGACACACAGATTGCGTTCGATTACGAAATCCTAAGCTCGGCAATGGACTACAAAGGGCACGGCCGTATGATTTGTTTCAACGGTCAGGAAGGGCAAATCACGGGTAATTGGGAGAAAGACAACATCGTTCGAATCGTTCCCGCTTCTTCGAAACTTGTCCCAGAAAAATTCGCGGCAACCAACAAGCCGTTCATTCTCAACCTTCCGGAAGGTACGAAGACGATCGCGGTTAAAGGGATTGCCGGAAGGAAAAACGGTCGGGATATCATCAAGACGACCGTCACCGTCCAAGGTCGGGAACCGGAAACCCGGACGTTTTATGCCTCTCCGTTATTGCAAGAGGATTTGGAGCGATTATTGATTGAAGGAATTGACCCTGCAAGAGAAGCGGTCAAGCCGAGCATGTCACAAGAACAGCGGGAACCGCCTGCATCGATTGCATTTTCTACCGTCGCACCTGTCGGAGCAGATCCCTGAACTTGCCGCTCCAGTCGGGGCCGCCGAGGTCGGGGCGTAACTGCTCCAGTCGCAAGATGTCGCGCTCGGCTCCTTGCCGCATCGCGGTCGATTCCTCGCCGGAAAGCATTCGCGAAAGCAACAGGCGGCAGAGGGCCTTGTTGTAGTTCGCTTCGTAATAAGCCGTTTTGAATTTTTCCGTGTCGGACGAGGTTCGCTTGGTGATCCCGTTCCAACCCCAGATCAAATATTGCCCGTTCGGTTTTTTTTCGTCTCCGACAATCGCCTTGATGTAGTTTTCCTTGTCCTTTTTTCCCAAGGCTTGCAACGATCGGGCCGCTTCGATTTGAAAATCGAGCAAGGTTTCCGATTCGCGAAGCCGTTCGACGAGAATCGCGAGCGCTTCCTCGCTCCGGTCCGATTCGCGAAGTGCCCGGCTCAATCGCAAAGCGATGCCCGTTCGCTCCGGCCCGGGCTGCGATTTCTCCCGTTCCCAAAGCGTTTTGTAAATCGCCGCCGCCTTTTCAAAATAGGTCTTCGCCTTGATCGAATCGGCATCCGGATCGGTTCCCGGCTCTGAGTCGTTCGACAGCCCGCTCCCCAGATGATCGTACATCTCGCCGGCCCAACGCAGGGAACGATCGTCGGTTCCGTTTTGTCGTCGGGCAATCCGATCCAAAAACAGTTCGAAACCGTCGGCTACCGCATCGATTTCGTCCTGCTTGCCGGACCGACGCAGCATCTTGAGCCGCTCTTCCAACTGCTTCCCGAGAACGAGGTACATGTTGCCGAGTCGTCGCTCCCGCTCCGTGTCGTCGACGGCGTCGCCGTCTCCCAAGGCCTCAAGCCGGGCTAATGTCGTTTCCGCCCGATTCATATCCCCGAGTGCGACAAACGTCCGGAGCGAAGTCACCAACAAATCGATCTTGATATCTTCGTCCCAATCCAAAATCGTTGATCCTTCTTTTTCCGACCGTTCGAGAAGGGTGAGCGGTCCGGTTTTCGGATCGGTCAACATCGCGAGGACGGCCTCGTTTTCGCCGAGCGAGAGCCGCAACCGGGCGAATGTTAAAATCGACGCGAGCACCGGTCGAGGGATGCCGCCATCCTGTTCGATTTCCCGGAACTTCCCCGCGAGCCCTTTTTCGAGATACTTTTTCGCCTTTTCAAGAATCGCGTTGTCGTTTTCGACGGCGAGGGTTTCCGAATCCGGCCGTGGTTTTTGAAAAGACCTCGCCCAGAGCGTTTCGCCGAGTTGCAATTCGGCGGTGCTTCGTTCAGCGGACCCTTCGGGCAAGGTTTCGACGAACCGTTCCGCCTTTTCGAGATTTCCGTTTTCCAATTCCGTCTCGATCCGGATCAGCCGGGCTTCCCCGGCGATCGGGAGCGAAGACCAGCGGGCCGCGATCCGCTCGGCGGCGGTCGCGATTCGGGCGGCGAGTCGATCGGAGTCGCGATCTCCTCGTTTTGCTTCGAGAAACAGTCGCTGCAAGCCTTTGATCGACAGCTCCGCACCTTTGAGACCTTCGGGCGTTTGCGGATAGCGACTTGCCAAAAAATCTCCTAAAACGACCGCCTCTTCGATCTTCCCCAAGGACCAGGCAAGGAGCGCCCGGCGAAAACGCAATTCGTTAATCGTCTCCGGCGGGACGGTTTCGTCGGCCGACTCCAACACCGTTCGGATCGATCGGGCGGCTTTCCCGGCCGCGATTTTTCGGTCGTTTTCCGCCTGTCTTTTCGCGGCCGACTCATTCGATTCAAAGTAAGAACGGTTCGCATCGAGAAAAAGTCGATACTGCCGATCCGCTTCCTCTTTCGCTTCCGCATAGGTCGTCGGTCGAATTTCGTTCGTATCGTTCGTCTCGGCGGTCGTTTCCTTTTCCGTCGGAAGCGGAGTCGCGTTGCCCAGTTTCGCAAGCAACTCCGAGACGGCGGCCGATTCGGCGGCTCCCGTGGAAATCGCGGCCAGGAAATTTTTGGCCGCGTTTTTCGCCTTTTGCGATTCGGCTCCCTTGAGCGATTCGGCGTACTGAAGATAGGTTCGAGCGGCCAAAAGATTGATTTTGGCGGCGGCTAGCTTTTTGCGATCGACGAGATTCGTCGAACCGGCCCATTTTTCGAGCCGTTCGATCGAATCCCGCAAATTGTCCGCGGACGGTTCCGCGAGATTCAGCTCCAACTGCAACACGAGAGCCTCGTTCAGAATCGAGGCGAAGAACGCGTTCGAGCGGGGCAAGATGTGCAATTCCCCAAGCACACTTTGGGCTTCCGAAGCCTTTCCCAATTCGACCAGGGCGTGGGCTTCCGCCGATTTCGCTTCCAAGGCGGCAGGATAATTTTTGTATTTGACGGCAATTTCGTGAAACCGGTTCGCGGCTTCGGTCAATCCGGCCTTGAATTCGCCGCTCTCTTTGGGAAACGTCCTCGCCCGTTCCGCGAAAGCAACGGCCAGCCGAATCCGGTAGTCCAATAATTGAGCGTAGACCGCGTCCCGTTGAGTCGCTTTTGCGATGTTATTCCCGGTCTCCGGATCGGATTGAAGCGACTTTGCCCGCTCATAAGCCTCGTTTTCGGCGGCGGTCAGATATTTATGAGCCGCCTCTAATTTTTCCCGCGACTCCCGCGCAAGCGTTTCCTGCTGCGCGGGAGAAAGGCCGGATTGGTTTTTGCGGAAATTGAGAGCTTTCCCTTCTTCAAGGAGCAATTTTCCGAGATTGCCGTTCGCCTGGTACGCCTCGGGATGATTCGGATGTTGCTTGAGAAAGCGGAGCAGCGACTCCCGGGCTTCGGCGAGATGATTTTCGACTCCGAGCGGCGAGCCGTCGGCCAGGGCTTCGAGATGCACCAACGCGATTTGCAGGTCGACCCGGTCTTGCCAATCCTCGGGGCAACGGGGATCGTTTTGATCCGCCTTCAACGAGTCCAAGGCGACATCGTAATACCCTTTCTCCAACAAACCTTGCAGCATTTTTTCCCGCGAGGACGGAGCGGAACGAGACTGACCGACCGCCGTCGGAGCACACAGCAACAAGCCCCCGCAGAAAAGCAACAACGATATTCGGCTCAACGCTCCCATGCTTCTAAAAAATTCTAGCAAAAAAACAATTCTTGCAACCGCTGCGTGGTTGCGTTTTCCGAATTCGCCCTTTCAGGCCGAGAAAACACATCGTTTTTGCGGGCGGGACGCCCGCGCTCCAACGAGAAAACCACGCACTATTTTTTGATCCATTTCACGATGGTCCGGTACAGGCTTTCCGGCTCGATCGGTTTCGAAAGATAATCGTTCATACCGGCTTCGAGACTCTGGTCGCGGTCGCCCGACATCGCATGGGCGGTCATCGCCAAAATCGGCAGCTTGGCATAGGCCGGATTGCGACGGATTCGCCGGGTCGTCTCGATGCCGTCCATCTCCGGCATGCGAATGTCCATAAGAATCAAATCGAAATCGTTGTTCTCCAACAGGCGCAATGCCTGGGTGCCGTTGGCGGCGATCATTACGCGAAAACCTTCCGCCGACAAAAGTTCCCCGGCGACGATCTGGTCGACCTTGTTGTCTTCGACCAAAAGAATCCGGGCATGTCGGATCGCCTCGGGAATCGGAAAACGACCGGCACTTTCAGGCAACTCCTCCGGAGCCGCCTCGAATTCCGCGGGATTGGTTTCCGGCAATAAAACCTGGTATTCCTTGTTCAGCCCGGGGCGGTCGAACCGGGCGGTCCAGTGAAACGCCGAGCCGCGGCCCGAGACGCTTTCGCTCCAGATTTTTCCGTTCATCAGGTCGACGAGGCTTTTGCAGATCGCCAAACCGAGCCCGGTCCCGCCGAATTTCCGGGCCGTCGAAATGTCCGCCTGCGAAAACGGGAGGAAGAGTTTTTGCATCTGTTCTTCCGTCATGCCGATCCCGGTATCCTCGACCGAAAAGCGAAGCAACACCGAAAGGTTGTCCATTTCAACTCGGTGAATCGAAAGCTGGACCTTCCCCGAGTTGGTAAACTTGACGGCGTTGTTCAACAAGTTCACGAGAATTTGCTTGATGCGAACCGGATCGCCGACGATTTCGTCGGGCACGTCTTCGGCGATCTCGAAAAGCAATTCGAGATTCTTTTTCCGGGCCTCTTCGCTGATCATGCCGTAAATCTCGCTCAGGGTCAGCTTCAGCGAAAGAATCCCCTTTTCAATGACCATCATATCGGCTTCGATTTTCGAGAAATCGAGAATGTCGTTGATGATCCGCAAAAGGTGCTTCGCGGAGTTCTCGGCGTTGTTGAGATAGGTCTCCTGCTTATTCGAAAGTTCCGTTCGCTGGATGAGATGCAACATCCCGAGAATGGCGTTCATCGGCGTTCGAATTTCATGACTCATGTTGGCCAGAAAATTTTCCTTGGCCTGGGCCGCCGATTCGGCTTCCCGTTGGGCGACAATCAGGCATTCGTTCATCCGGCGGAACGAAATCACATTCTGGTGCAATCGTCCGTAACCCCAGACCCCGCAAAAGAAAAAGAGCAGGGTCCCGGTCAGGAGGAGCAGCGTTTTCGAATGAAGAATCCGCGTATTCGCCCTCCAATCGTCGACGAAAAAATCGACCGCCAAAACGGCCTCGATCTTGTTGTCTGGACCGTAAAGCGGCGAGACGGCGGTCACCCAGGAACCGTAATCGTTCGTGCCGGCATTCGGATCGATCGCCGTTTCTCCGGCGAAGCCCCGACTTAGGATTTCCTGCCAAACGAATTCATCCCCGTCCTTATAGGGCGTGAACGGCGGGTCGCCGACTTCCATGAACCCTTCGAAAACGCCGTCGCGATCCAAATCGCAGGGGCAACTGCAAATGAATTCCGTCTGTTTTTCGCCGGTCTTTCTGACCGTAAAAACATACCCGACGATTTTCAGGTTCCGGGCCCAATCGGTGTGCAGGCGGATCAGTTTTTCGTAGACTTCCGGATCCCGGCAGCGCCCGGCCCGGGCCTGAATCGTCTTGTCGTAGGACATGATTTTGACCGGCGTCGCCGCCCCGTCTTCAACCGTGTCGTTTTCGCGGGGCTGAATCAGGTGATGCCCCGAACGCCGGGTCGTGTCGGCAAAGGTCGCGGTCAGCCCGCAAAGGTAATCGCTCCAGATTTTCTTTTGTCCGGCTTCTTCCTGACGGCTCCAAAAGTAACCGACCCCCAAAATCAGCAGCAGGAGCGTCCAGCCGATCGCGACGACGCCGGTGCCGATTCGCTTTCGTCGCAACCAGACGTTTAAAAAGATCATCCCGACGACCGCCGTCGCAAAGAGAAGAAGCAAGTCGATATTTTCCGGGAAAATGATAGAAAACGCAAACATTCCGACACACCTGGAAAAACGGCGAAATACAAAAAGATTCTGACAGCCCGCAAATGATATTCTGATCCGATACCTCATAAGGAGACTGCCACATCCTTGGTGCTACAGCCTCTGCAACTTTTGTTCCGGGCACTATGATTATATATTTTTGCCTCGAGAAAAACAATCCGGCGGCGAATCCCGGAAATGTTCGAATATCATTTGACTTTGCCGTTACGGAACGCTAGATTGACGGAAATCCCGGCCAAAAACGGTCCTCCGGTCGATGGTTGCAACGCCGACTTTCTCTTCTTGTGACAATGAGTTTATTATCAACGATGAGCGAGAGTCTCTCGCAAAACATTGGAATCGCCCTGATTATCGCGATTGCCACCCTCGTCAAAATCCTGCAAACCTATTGGCACGGCCGCGATGTCGGTCTCAAACGAGCATTTCTCGCCTGGGGTGGGTACCTGTTGGTCCTGTTCATCGGTCTGTATTGCATTTACGATTCTTCGTCCCGGGCCGCCAAATCCTATAACGACCGTCTGATCGTCTTTACCGACGCCTGCGCGACCGCCGTCATGGGGATGGGGCACGCACAGCTTCGGATCGATACCCCGCACGAAGATCCGGTCCGGAGCAACCTGATCGAACGGATGTTCGATTTTCAGCGGAAGGACGCGATCGTCGCCAGTATTTATACGTTTCGGAGAAACGAGGACGGAACCGTATATTTCGTCCTCTGTCCTCCCGCCGATTTGAATCGAAACGGTCGCATCGACCTGGAGCCGGACGAAAACGGACTGGTTCGTGAAGCGGAGATTCCCTCCGGAACCCCGTACGACAATTACGACGTGGATTTGGTCACGAATGCCTACATGGGGAAATCGCGGATTGCCGAAAAAATCACCCATGACGAGTGGGGAGATTGGATCTCAACGATGGCACCGCTCTACGATGAACATGGGAATGTCGAAGGTGTTTTGGGGATTGATTTTTTTCCCGAGGAATGTTTGGCGAAAATCCACGACAGTTCCCGTTGGCCGACCTTATACCTCGTCGTCTTTCTCTGCTTTTACCTGACGGCCCTGTCGCTGTACTCGCTACTCTATCTCTCGGGCAGGCGACTGCGAGACAACTCGCTGGCTTTGGAAAATACGGTCCAGAAACTGAGCCAGGCGAATCGCAAGACCGAGGAGACGGAACTGGAACAATTGGCCCAGGTCGAAGAGATCAAACGCCGCGACCGAGCCCTGATCGAGCTGAACCAGAAAACAGCCTTCCTCGGCGGCGGCTTCGCGGAGACGGCCCGGGAAATCGTTAAGCTATGTGCGACGACCTTGGGCGCGGCACGGGCGGGTATTTGGCTCCTCGACCAGGGAAATCTGGTCAATTCCGCGATGTATACGTTGAAAACGAACAGCTTTTCCATCGACCCGGCGTTTCCGGCCTCGACCTACCCGGTTTATTTCAAGATGCTCCATACGGAACGGAACATCCAGATTTTCGACACGGAAACCGACACGGTCCTGCCCGGTATGGCGAAGAATTACAGCAATGCGGGAATCCGGGCCTTATTGGACTGCCCGATCCGGCTTTCCGGGGAACTGGTCGGCGTCCTTTGCATCGAACACGCCGAGACGCCCCGCTATTGGACGTTGGAAGATCAGATTTTCGGCGGTTCCCTGGCCGATTTCGCGGCCAACGCCATTGAAACGGCCCGGCGGCGCGAGAGCCAACGGCAGATGCAGACCCTGATCTCGAATCTTCCCGGGATGGCGTTTCGTTGTCGCAACAACCCGCCGGATTTTACGATGGAATTCGTCAGCGAAGGGCTGTTCGACATCACCGGCTACGAGGCCGACGATTTGATCGGCAATAAGCGTGTCTCCTTCTTCGATCTCGTTCATCCCGACGATCGGGAAGAATTGTTCGCCGCCAATATGGAAACCTTGTACGTCGGGCAACCGCTTGAGACCGTGTACCGTTTCATTCATAAAGACGGAAGCATCCGTTGGGTCTGGGAGCGGAGCCGGGTGATCGAAGTCGATCCGAACAACCCGAATTTCAGCATTTCCGAGGGATTGGTGACGGACATCACGGAACGCCGTCGCCTGGAAAACGAAGCGGAGACCGCGGAAAAAGAACACCAGGCCCAGGCCGAGGAAATCAAACGCCGGGATCGCGCTTTGATCGATCTGAGCCAGAACCCGGCTTTTTTGAGCGGCGGGTTTACCGAAGTGAGCAAGGAAATCGCCCGGCTTTGCGCCGTAACGCTCCATGCGACCCGGGGCGGCGTCTGGCTCCTCGACGGCGGCAATCTGGTCAATCACGCGATGTACACCCTTGAGACGGATTCGTTTTCCATCGACCCGTCGTTTCCGGCCGACATGTATCCGGTTTACTACCAGATGCTTCACACGGAACGGAATATCCTGATTTGCGATACCGAGACCGACACGGTGCTCCCCGGTATGGCGGAGAATTACATCAATGCGGGCATCCGGGCTCTTTTGGACTGTCCGATCCGGCTCTCCGGCGAATTGCTCGGGGTGTTGTGCATCGAGCAAGGCGGCTCGCCGCGGAATTGGTCGCTGGAAGATCAGATTTTCGGGGCCTCGTTGGCCGACTTCGCGGCGATCGCCTATGAGACGAGCCGCCGTCGGGAGAGCCAACGGCAGATGCAGACCCTGATCTCGAATCTTCCCGGAATGGCGTTCCGCTGCCGGAACAATTCGCCGGATTTTACGATGGAGTTCGTCAGCGAAGGACTGTTCGACATCACCGGCTACGAGGCCGACGATTTGATCGACAACAAGCGGATCAAGTTTTTCGACCTCGTTCACCCGGACGACCGGGCGGATTTGTTTGCCGCGAACATGGAAACGCTGTACGTCGGACAGCCGCTCGAAACCGTTTATCGGTTCATTCACAAAGACGGAAGCATCCGTTGGGTCTGGGAACGAAGCCGGGTCGTCGCGATTGATCCGGACAATCCGAATTTCAGCATTTCCGAAGGGCTTGTGACCGACATCACGGAGCGGCGGCGTCTGGAACAGGAAGCCGAAGTCGCCAGCCAGGCCAAAGGGGATTTCCTGGCGAACATCAGTCACGAAGTTCGCACGCCGATGAACGGCGTGATCGGCATTATCGAAATGCTTTCGAAAACCGATCTTTCGGAAGAGCAGTCGAAATACCTCGAAATCGCCCGGCAGAGCGCCCGGTCGCTACTTGTCATGATTAACGACATTCTCGATTTTACCAAGATCGAGGCGGGCAACCTGCAACTGGAGCGCCGGGAGTTCGACCTGACCGCCGCCGTCGAACGGATTTGCAGCGAGCGTGCGAGGGCGATTTACGAAAAAGGGCTTCAATTCGCCGTTTCCATGGACTGCTCGACACGCTTCCGGCTACTCGGCGACGAGGCCCGGTTCCGGCAGATTCTTTCGAACCTGTTGGAGAACGCCTGCAAATTTACGCAAAGCGGCGAAATCCTTTTGCGAATGCAAAACATCTCCGAAAGTTACGAAACCTGCCTGTTCCGATTCGAGGTCGAAGATACCGGCGTCGGCATTTCGGAGGAACACCAGCAAAATATGTTCGGGGTTTTTACTCAGGCGGACACGTCGCTGACGAGAAAATTCGGCGGCACCGGCCTGGGACTCACGATCTGCAAACGCCTGGTCGAACTCATGGGGGGAGAGATTGGCGTCGTCAGCCAACCGGGCCGTGGTTCGACATTTTGGTTTACCGTCACGTTTCCCTGGATTTCGAAAGACCCGGCCTACCCCGATTTTTCCGATTCCCTGGCGGGCACCGAATCGCTTGTCTTCGACCCGCACCCGGCGACCCGAAAGGCGCTCGGGGAATTGATCGCCCAAATGGGCGGCCGCTGGACCGAGGCCGATTCGACCATGCAATTGCTCAAGATGGCTAAAGAGACTTCGAAACAGAAGCACCAGGCCGATTGGATTTTCTTTCCTTCGAACATTTCCGAGCCCTCATTGAAGGAATTCGTCGGTTCGCTTCGAAAGATTCCCGGCATTCTGGTCTCGAAGATCGTCCTTTTAAACCCGCTCGGAGCGGAGCCGGTCGACGAAGAGATGGACCTTTCGTTTTTGTATGGGCATCTTTCGAAGCCGGTCCGTTCGGACGAACTTTACCAACTTGTGACCGATACGGAAAAGCAGGTCGAGTTCGAGAGCCGGATTCACACACCGGGGACCGAATCGGGACGCTCGAAACAAGCCTTCGATATTCTTTTGGTTGAAGACGTCAAGATCAACATGATCGTCGCCATGAACATGATTCGGTCCCTGGGACATGAAGTCGACGTCGCGGAGAACGGCATTAAAGCGTTGGAAGCCCTCCGGAAAAAGCGTTACGACCTTGTGCTTATGGACTGCCAAATGCCGGAAATGGACGGGTACGAGTGTACGACCATCCTCCGCACTCCGGAGGGGGGCGTGCTCGATCCGGGTGTCCCGGTTGTCGCATTGACGGCCCATGCGATGGCCGGGGATCGGGACAAGTGTCTTGAAGCGGGAATGGACGATTACCTGACCAAGCCGATCGACGCCGAGCAACTTCGGGCGATGATCTCCCGCTGGGCCGGAAAATCCAACAAACGGTCGACGGGTTGACGTTTGGGGGCCGACGTTCTCGTTGTCCGGCGAAACGGTCATTGAGCCGGACGGGTCCCGACGACGACGGTTTTTTCGATTTTTTCTCCGTTGCGAATCACCGTGATCGGTACTTCGGTGTTCGGCGGGGTCAAGATCACGGAATGCATCAGTTGCCTGCTGCCGGCAATGTCCGCGTCCCCCCATTTGACGATGATGTCCCCGTCTTCCAAGCCCGCTTTTTCCGCCGGAGAATTCGAGAGGACGTTGACGATGAGCGCCCCTTTTCCGGATTCGATTCCGTTTTGTTCGGCATGGGATTTCGCGACATCTTCCAGCTCGACGCCGAGTCGACCATGCGTCAGGTTGCCGCCGTTTTTGCGGATTTGCTGGTACACTTTTTTGGCGAGCGAGCTGGGAATCGCGAAGCCGATCCCCTGGTAGGTCTCACCGTAAATCGCCGTGTTGATTCCGATCAATTGTCCCTGCGAGTCGACCAGGGGACCGCCGCTGTTGCCGGGATTGATCGCGGCGTCGGTTTGCAGGAACTCCTGGACCGCGGGACCGTTCGGGATCGGGTTGAGCCGTTCTTTCGCACTGATGATCCCCTGGGTCACCGTATGGGACAGGCCGAAAGGATTGCCGATCGCGAGGACCGTTTCGCCGACCTCGGCCGCATCGCTGTTCCCCCATTCCATGGCATTGAGTTCGGACACGTCGATTTTCAAAACCGCGAGATCGGTTTCGCGATCGTACCCGATCAAGGCGACCTTGTTGATGTCGCGGCCGTCGCTCAAACGGACCTGAATTTCGTCGGCGTTGCCGACGACATGATAATTGGTCAAAATATAACTTTCCTTACCTTCCTTATCGACAATGACGCCGGAGCCTTCGCCGAACACCTGTTCGTAGCCGCCTGCCCGACGACCTTGAAAAAAGTCGTTGAAGCTCGCCGCCCGCTGTTGGACTTCTTGCGTCTTGATCCCGACGACGGAAGGACCGACTTTTTTGATCACCCAGGGAATCATTGCCGCCTGCGGCACCGATTTTCCGGCTTGCTCCGCTTTCTCCATTTCAGCGAGCATTTCTTTGGCCGCTTCGAGTTTCGCTTTTTCCGCACCCCGGTTAATCGCATACGAAATCGGGTACGCGACCCAGGGGATCGCCCAAATTCCGAAAAGAAAGCAGAGAAAGAGCACTAAAAAAGGAAGGGAACTCGGGCGTTGGGGCCGCGGCGGTTCCGGAATAGATTCGGGTGTTGACATTGTTGCGGAAAAACAAGGGATATCCGAGGACAAAAAGAAACACCAATATAATAATGATATCGTCGAGAACGCTTTTCGGCAAGAAGTCCGGGGAGTTAGGAATAGGGTTTCGCGTCTTGATATCGAGCCGGGACCGCGAGGTCTCGGTTAGTGTCCGTCTTCAAGGCCGTCGTTAATCTCGTCGGGGCCTTGAAGACGGATACTAACCGGCAGTTGACGCAGCCGGCTCGATGAGGGAGGCTGTCGATTGTTCTGTTTGTAGCGATTATGTGTGATTTCGGAACATGGGATGATTGGCAAAAACATAAAGATCGGGCAATTTTTATCAAATATGCTTTACATATGTCCTCGAAACCGATAACCTGAGAGAAGGGATATCTTCTTCCGGAAAGGAATCCGAATTTACGTTTACGAAAATCCATTTT
>JAVBQI010000217.1:0-4876 GCA_031549145.1 Thermoguttaceae bacterium
GGGAAATCTTTTCGTTTTTCCGATTTTACATGCGATATCTCGCGGTCTCGCCGCCATATATCAGATGAACACGCGAGGCAATACAAATGACCGACCCGACGAACAAACAACTGGCCGAGACGATCAACCACAACGCCGATCTGTTGGAGAAGCATCTCGGCGAAGGCGTCTACGTTCATCGCCAGAACGAGCCGTCGAAGGTTTGGGCCGTTCATCATAAGCTCGGCTCGCTTCGGCCCCTCATTGAAACTTACGATTCCGGCGGCAACCGGATCGGTCATGCCGTGAATCGTGAAACACAAACCTTCCAGTACAGTGAAGTCGTTTTTGCCGTTCCGATGTCCGGGACGGCGATCATCCGTTTTTAACCCTTGGAGATTAAACACATGTCGGAAACCAACGTCCCCCTGAATGAACTCGTCACGACCGAAGGCATGGACTTTTCCCGTCGCGGAACGCCGCTTTCGCCGACCAGTCCGGAGCACTATACGAACAAGCAGTACGTCGACGACACGCTTGCCGACGCCGGTGTCCGTTCGCCCGCCGTGGTCCAGATCGCCTGCGACGGCGAAGCGACGACCTATATCGTCACGCATAATCTGAATACGACGAACATCGCATCGATCCAGGTCTTCGACACCACCGGCGGTACGAAAAACCCGATCGGCCTGTCCTGGGAGCCGACGACCGCGAACACGATCACGCTCAAGCCCGACCTCGTTCTTCCCGAAACCATGACGCTCCTCGTCGTCGTCACGGCGTAATTTATGGACCACTATTCGCAACCCCATCTAAAAAAAGCCGCGACGGAGCCGGAGCATGTCATACGCAAGGCCGAGTTCGATTTTGCCGTGGAAGCGATTGACGAGCGGATCGTCGTCATCGAAAAAACGCTCGACGTCCGGCCCGGCCTTTCCGGCGGCGTGTTGAGCGGTAAATCGGCCGTCGAAACGTCAACGCTCGACGATGCCGTTTCTTCGCCGTTTCCGACTTCCACATCGGAGAATACAAGAATATCGGACGATTTCACCTTCGTCAAGACCTTGCCGCTCATCGGCAACACGCCGACGGAAGAAAGCGGTCTCGGCGACAGCGTGACGACTTCGCTTCCGAATCATCTTTCCGAAACGGCCTCGCTGGATGATGAAACACGGTTGATTTCCGTCTCGCCGCTTCATAGCCGACCGGACGACGATTTGATTGCCGTTTCCGACGCGGTTCAAATCCATCATTGCAAAGGACAGAAAATGGAAAATCTCAAACTTCAAGGCGAAATCGAAGTCGTGCTGGAAGACCGCGACGGCAAGGTCAAAGAGCGGCAAGTCGTCTCGAACGCGATCACGGAAGCCTATGAGCGTTACGTTTTTTACGACATGCTCAACGCCGGGACGCTCTCCTCGCTGCTTCGGAGCAATACGCGATCCGGCTGCAATTTCCTGACGCGAACGCTCCCGTCGGTCTTCGGGCTCTACGCGATGAATCACGACATCGATATCAAGCGTGACACGTTTTTGCCGCCTTATGTCGGCGATAATCAAACGTCGCTTGCCGACAACGTCTCGTTTTACAACGTCGGCGGCTCGGCGACGGAATCGACGCAGGAGATGATTCCGGTCGATCAACGCTGCTATTTCGACAAGGCGAAAAAGGAATTCGTCCTGGAATACGTCAAGAATACCGGTGTCGGAACGGTCAAGTCGGTCTGCGTGGGCCGTACGCATTCGATCAAGGCGGACAAGTTTTCCGTTGCGCTGGCCGAGACCGCCGTCCCCGCGACCTGGCAGAACGGCAATACGAATTATCTGCTCGAACATACGACCGACGCGACCTGCCTCTGGAAAATCAATGGCACGACGGCGTGGCGCAATAATCTCGTCACCCGTTCGACCGAGGCGGTCGGCGGCACAGCCTGCGCCGGTGTCGTCGGAAGTTATTTCGGCGGTCTCGTCGCCGGAAACGTCGTCTATAAAGCGGCGAAGCAGTCGGCGTCGGGCGCGAACCACGTTGTTCGTTTGACCTACATCAACAATTTTCGCACGAGCGGCACGACCGCCTACAAGGATATCACGTTCACTTGCCGGGAAGGAATGACCGTCAACACGGCGATGACGCCGGTCATGGTCATGCGGCCAGACCGGAACAAACTCGAAATATTCGTAACGTTGTCGGTCGGCGACCACGACGGCACGATCGGCTGCAATCTTCAAAAGGCCGTCATTGGCAATCTCGACGATCCGGCGAATCTGACCGTTGAAATCGAGGACCTGCGTATTTTGCCCTATGCGGTATCGAACTGGTCGTCGGCGTCGGTCGGCTATCATCTGAACGGATTTTTCCATGAGGGCAAGTATTATCTTCCCGTTTACGGCATAAAAAGCGGCGACGAGGAATTGACCGTGACGGCGGAGGCGGCGTTCCAGACCGGCGTCGTCGTTTCAAGCGATTTCAGTACGGTTCACAACAGCGTCAATTTTCGGACGGCAACGTCCAACGAGGTCAACGCCTTCGTCCTGACCGACGGCGGCGTGGTCCAATGCCGGGTCAACGCGACGACGATTCCTTACGTTCATCTGTCACAAGTCCTTTCCGGCTCGAATCTGCCTCAAGCCGTCACGAAAAACGTCGACGATGTTCTTCGAATTATTTACCGATACAAATTATCCTGATCCCAGCACATGGACAACGATTATTTCAAACGCGACACCGACGTGGCCCGGATCGACGACGACGGAAACGTGATCGTGCCGACTCCCGACCCGACTCCTGTACCAAATGATCCGTCGACGCTCAAAGACGCGATTGCCGAAAACGCGAAGGGACCGAAAAAAGTCCAAGGCGATTCCGGCAGCGTCGAGCAGCATTCCCTTCAGGATCAAATCGCCGCCGAACGGTTTTTGCAATCGAAAAAAGCGGCTCAAAAACCGGGACTCGGAATCAAACTGACGAAATTGTCCCCGGACGGAACGACCTAACATTTTACGTTACACAATGGCAAAGAAGGACAAAAAGAAAAAACGGAAGGAGGAAGCCCGGCAGCAGGAATTGCTGGCGCAAAGCCGGCATCCTCCCGTTACGATCCGGTTGAAGTACGACGCCGCGCAAACGACGTCGGAGAACATCCGGCATTGGGCGATGGCCGACAATTTGAGCGCCGACGGCTCCTTGACCCCGGAGATTCGGCGTACCTTGCGGAACCGGGCTCGTTACGAAATCGCCAACAATGCCTATGCCAAAGGACTCGTTCTCACGCTGGCGGCGACCTGTATAGGGACGGGACCGCGATTGCAATTGCTTTCCGAGGACGAGGATTTCAATACCGTTGTCGAAACGGAGTTCGTCGCCTGGGCCGAGGCCGTTCGATTATCGGAACGACTCCAAACGCTCCGCATGGCCAAAATCGCCGACGGCGAAGCCTTCGCCGCGATTCTACGGAATCCGCGACTGAAACATCCGGTCGAGATTGACCTTCGCGCCATTGAAGCGGATCGAATTACATCACCCTATCCGACGATTTCGAACGAGGTCGACGGAATCGAATACGACAAATTCGGCAACCCGGTCCAGTATCACGTTTCCTCGGAGCATCCGGGAGATTCATCGGTATGGTATGGCACGTTTTCGAATATCGCGTCGGAATACATGATCCATTGGTATCGTCCGGATCGGCCCGGCCAGTCGCGGGGACTTCCCGAAATCACACCCGCCTTGCCGCTCTTTGCACAGTTGCGGCGCTACACGCTCGCGGTCCTTGCCGCAGCGGAAACAGCAGCCGACTTCGCGGCGGTTCTTTATACGGATTCACCGGCCAACGGTGAGGCCCAACCACTCGAACCATTGGATATCGTTGCGCTCGAAAAACGCATGGCGACGACCTTGCCGGACGGTTGGAAACTCGGCCAAATCCGGGCCGAACAGCCGAACACGACGTATTCCGAGTTCAAACGCGAAATCTTGGGCGAAATCGGACGCTGCATGCAAGTCCCAGTCAACATTCTGCTTGGCGATTCGTCGAAACACAATTACGCTTCCGGTCGACTCGATCACCAGACGTTTTTCAAGAGCAACCGCATCGAACAAACCTCCTGCGAACAAGTCGTTCTCAACCCGATTTTCGACATCTGGTATCGCGAAGCCTTGCGGATCGGTTTGTTTCGCGAGCCGAGCAACGCCTTTTCGCTCTATCGCAAATCGAACGATCACCGATCGAGCGGTTCGATTTTATCGCAGCGAAATAACCTTGTCAATCGCGCTGCTTCGGCAAGCTGCTGTTGGTTTTGGGACGGTCTGGAGCATGTCGACCCGATGAAGGAAGCGAAAGCATCCGCGACACGGATTGATGCGAGAACGTCGAACCTCGCCATCGAATGCGCCAAGCAGGGCCTCGATTGGGAGGATGTTTTGAATCAGGCCGCGAAGGAAGAAGAGCGGATGAGAGTACTGAAATTGACGAAACGAATTGTCGACACGTCGATTCCGAAACCCAAACGAAGAAAGAAAAATGAAAAAAATTCTGAAATTGACGCGACTGATGCTCGAACCGACGCCGGTCAAGCTCGTCGAGCTAAACGAAAACGACGTGAAGACGCTTGAGGCGTCCGGCGAACAGGTTTTGCCGATCTTCACGCTCGTCGCCTACACAGGCGGCAAAGCGCAACCGAAAGACTTTCCCTGCCCGGTCGTGATCGACCTGAGCGGCCTCGACATTCCCGTCCAGAAAATCCCCGTTCGCTACGAACATACTGACCTTCAGGAATAAAATCGAATCAGATTGATAGTCCTGCATGGTGGAAGAAGGAAGCGATCAATCGTTTGTCGTTGTTGACGTTCGTCGTCGATTGCAACACTTTTCGGACCAGATCGTCCTTGTCCTTCGCCG
>JAVBQI010000171.1:0-12703 GCA_031549145.1 Thermoguttaceae bacterium
AGGAAGCGGTTGAGCAGGGACTCCGCTTCCTTACGGGCGCGGCTCTGATTCATTACTTGTCCGGGATTCTGACATGGGGCGGCTTCGAAAAAAGTTCGTTGATGTGTTTTTTATGCCTTTCGTTTTTTCGTGCTTCTTTCCGAAAAAAAGATAGCGCGCGGTCGGACATAAACCGTTCTCGATTCAAACGTTGAAAATTACGGATTTTTTTACCTTTCTTTGTCGCAACTTTGCCCCATCTTCCCATTTCTCCTTAAGAGAGATTATACTCAAGCCGGTTAGAAATCTCCGTCTTGAGTGCGGTAGCGGCCCAACGGGGCCGCGATTTTGACAGAGGGTGAAGCCTATCGCCCCTACCGGCTACGGTATATAATGTTTGTTGGAAAGTACAGGGGTTTTTGCTTACAGGAGAAAAATCATGAAAAAATACTACAATTCCTACAAACGGATTTTTAAACGAGTTTTCTTGCTTGTTCTTGTTTTGGTGGTCTGCTCACCTTCCTTCCTTTTGGCCCAGCGTTCCCGGTCGAGAAATTCGGAAAGAGCCGAGAGGGGGGAAGCGACCGTTCAACGTTCCGCTCCGGCACCTCGTTCCGCTCCGGCGGCCCGATTTGATGCCGGTTCGGCGCGAACCCCGCGTTCCGAAGCTCCGGCGATGAGATCCAACCCGAGTTCAATGCGATCTCCAAGTTCCGTCGGTTCGGCGATTCGTTCTCAACCGGCCCGGAGTTTTTCTCCGCCGGCCGGTCGCTCCGAATCGGTTCGAACCCCCGCGATGCGCACACCGACGACAACGTTTGCCCGGCCCGGTACGGGAACGGCTTCGACGGCCGGGAGAGCGGCGGTTGGACGAACCCCGACGGGAAGAACGGTAACACCTTCGCCGACCTCTTCGTTGAATCGGTCCGGAGCATCCGCAACGACGACGAGCCGGCCTTGGGCGAATCCGTCCGAAGACGCTCGTTTTCGCGTCAACAAACCTCTTGCGGACGAAAAAGAGCCGCAAACGGCTCCGGCCGCGCGAGCGAGAAGCGAATCGGCTCGATCGGAGCGAACTCGTTCCGATTCCGCGACAACCTTGGGCAGCCGTTTGAGCGGCTCCGGATCGCAATCCCGATCCGAGCAGGCCGCCGGTCGTGGGAGCCGTCCGGGAGCGGAGAGAGCAAGCTCGACCCGAGCTTCGGGTACGCAGGCGGAATCCTTGCGAGAGCGGATCGAAGAGCTTCGAAAAGCTCAAGAGCAAAATCGTTCCTCGGACTCGGCTCGTTCCCGAACCGGAATTTCCGGTCGCGAAAGCGGCACGGAACGCGGCCGGTTTTCCGATATGGGACGCTCCCGAGGCGAACAAGGCAACCGACCTTCGAGATCGGAAACCCCGGCGACGAGCCCGGATCAAGCTGCGGCCGCGACCGCGGATTCGTCCGGAAATTCGGCTCAGGGTCGCTCTACCAATCCGGAACGTGCGAATAACTTTGGGCGTACCGGCAGTTCGGAGCGTGCGAACACCTTTGGGCGTACCGGCAGTTCGGGGAGTGCGAACACCTTTGGGCGTACCGGCGGCTCGGGGAGTGCGAACACCTTTGGGCGTACCGGCGGCTCGGAACGTGCGAACAACACGGAACGTTTCCGGGACGGGGATCGTTCGAGAGACGGCGATCGTTCGCGGGAATTCGACCGGAGCGAGGGGCGATCGGGTTGGGATCCGAGCCGTCGGCCGCCGCAATACGACCGTCGTGATCGTGACCATGGTCGTGACCATCGTCCGCCGAAACCGCCCGTCGACACGGTCGTCGTCAACCGAATCCAAAACAATTTCGGCGGCTACGGTTCGTATTGGACGTCCGATTGGTACGGACGTTACAACCATCGCCCCTGTTGGCGGCCGGTTGTCGTGATTGATCCGCTGCGTTGGTGGGTCGCCCCGCGTTGGGGAGGGACCTGGTCCTGGTTCTGCGGTTATGCCCCCTCTTACTATAATCGGTATCCGTATTATTCCTCTTGGACGACCTACGGTTACACCGTGCCGTCGCCGGTTTATTACAATTACGGTGACAACATCGTCTATCGCGGGGACATGGTTTACCTCAACGGCGTGCCATACGTCAGCGCCGATAAGTATTACGAACAGTCCCTGGAATTGGCAAAACGGGGAGGCGAGACGACGGTTGTTCGGATCGAAGTTCCGCAAAACACCAACGTCGAAACCGCGACCGACGCCGCCGATTTCCCGGCAACGCAGGACGCGAACGCGAACAATACGGTTGCCGCCTCCGCCGATCCGTCGGAAGATTGGATGCCCTTCGGGACCTTCGCGGTTTTGAAGGACGGGGAAAAAGAGGACTTCGACCAGGTATTGCAGTTGGCGACGAATCGCGGCGGGATCGTTCGCGGCAATTTTTACGACGAAAAAACGGACCAATTGCAGCCGGTCGAAGGGGCGATCGACCACGAAACCCAACGGGTCGCTTTTCATGCGACCGGGGACGAAACTCGCGTTTACGAATGTGGGCTTTGGAACCTGACGCAGGAATCGCTTCCCCTGCTGGTCCATGAAGGCAAGGAAAAAACGGAAATGAAAAAACTGGTTCGCTTGCAAGACCCGCAGGCGAAAGAGTCGGACGCAAAGACGCCCGAGCCGGCTTCGCCCGACAAGTTCGAGTTTCCGACCCCTTCCTTGCTGCCGACTCTCGATTAGAAGATGACCGCGATCACAACGAGCCGAGGGCTGTGCCCCCGACTGCCTCCGTCTTGCGTTTTCGTAGGCGGTGCAGTCGGGACCGCAGGTCCCGGCTCGTTGTGGTCGATTATCTGAACCTCTTCCGCGATCATGCAAATACGTCTCCTCCTTTCGTTTTTTCTCGTCGTCGGCTGCGGCCCGCTGTTCGCGGCCGAATATTATCTCGACTCTCAAAACGGCTCCGACTCCCGTTCGGGAACGACGCCGGAAACCGCTTGGCGGTCGTTGGAAAAGCTCAACGCCGCCGAGCTCAAGCCGGGCGACACCGTTTTTCTTTTCCGGACCGGCGTTTGGCGGGGAACGCTGCGGCCGAAATCAGGGACGGTCGAGGCTCCGATCACCTACACCGCCTTTCCGAAGTCTTCCGAACCCGCGAATGCGGCGGCCCCCAAGCCGCGGTTGTACAATTCCGTCCCGCTCGGTCGGGAAGAGGATTGGCTCGCAGCGGACGACGGCCTTTGGGTCAGCGCCTCGCCCGTTTCGCAAGTCGGTCCCGCAACGTTGCCCGATGTCGGCAATCTCATCTTCGACGGAAACAAGGCCGGTTTCAAAAAGTGGAAAAAATCCGACCTGTGCAACGACGACGATTTTTGGTTCGAGCCCGCGAGCCGGAAAGTTTGGATTCGTTCACCCGAAAATCCCGCGAAACGTTATTCGTCGATCGAGGCGGCGCTTCGCGTCAACCACATCGTCGATTTGAGCGGCGCACAGCATTGCGTTTTCTCCGATTTGGATTTGCGGTACGGGGCCGCTCACGGGTTCGGCGGCAGCAGCACCGCGCACATCACGATCCGGCGCTGCGATCTTTCCTGGATCGGCGGCGGGCACCAAATGTCGCGGGACGACGGCGTCCCGGTCCGTTTCGGCAACGCGATCGAATTTTGGAACGACGCCCACGATCATCTCATCGAAGAGTGTCGTCTTTGGGAAATATACGATGCCGCCCTCACGAACCAGGGGATGGGCAAAAACCGGCAGGAAAACATCACCTACCGCAACAACGTGATTTGGAATTGTGAATATTCTTTCGAATACTGGAATCGTGATTCGGAGTCGATCACGAAAAATATTCACGTAACCGGCAACGCTTGTTTCGACGCCGGGTACGGTTGGGGGCATCGGCAGCGTCCGGATCCGAACGGACGGCATTTGATGTTTTACGAAACGACGGCGAAGACGAGCGAATTTTTTATCACCGACAACATTTTCAGCGACGCGACCGATTCGATCGCCCGGTTCGACAACCGCCGAGGGCAGGAACAGACGCAGCAAGACAGCGACGCCGCACAAGAACAAGGCGGCGCAGCAGCCCTCGATTGGACCGCGGAGTTGACGCTCGACCGCAATCGTTGGTATCAACCGCCGGGCAAAACGCTTGTTCTTTGGCAAAAAAAGGTTTACACGACAGAACAGTTCCGCGAATATCAAAAGGAAACGGGACTCGACGCCCATTCGACTTTCGAGAAGGAAAAAATTGAACGGTGTTTTAGACCGTTATACTCAAGCCGGTTTAGAATTCCCGTCTTCAACGCGGCAGCGGCCCAACGAGGCCGCGATTTGACGGGGGGCGAAGCCTATCGCCCATACCGGCTCCGGTATATCGGGATGTGCGGTAGGCTTCGCCCTCAACCAAGTTTTTGAACAATTGTACTGCGGGCGACATTTTCCGATTCACTTTTTCCTGGAACCTGGCATGGCAACGATCAAAATCAAACGAGTGTACGAAGAGGCGGAAAATGGCGACGGCTTTCGCGTTCTTGTCGACCGGCTTTGGCCCCGCGGGATCAAAAAAGAGGATTTGTCGTGCGACCTTTGGGCGGAAGCGATTACGCCCTCGCCCGAGCTGAGAAAATGGTACCATGAGGACTTGCAGGGACGTTGGGACGAATTTCGCGAGAAATATCGAAAAGAGCTGGAAGAATCCGATGCCGTCAAAACATTTTTGGAAAAAATTCAATTGCAAAAAACGGTGACGCTTCTGTATGCTTCAAAAAACGAAGCGCAGAATCACGCCGTCGTCCTGAAGGAGTTTCTCGAATCGGTACTGAAACGGAAAAAACAACGTTAATCGCGGAATATTATCACTTATTTTCGTTACACAAGGAGTCAACCATGTCGGCAATATTTGAAAAAGGGGTTGTTCTCGATTTTGCCTCGCTCATCGACTATTCCCAGGGCGGGGTCGTCAGCAAGCAGGTGCTGAAGAACGACCTCGGGAACATCACGCTATTTTCCTTCGACGAAGGCCAGGGCCTGAGCGAACACACCGCCCCGTTCGATGCCGTCGTCCAGGTGCTGGACGGCGAGGTCGAAATTCGCATCGACGGCAAGCCGATCCGGCTCAAAGCGGGCGAAGCGATCATCATGCCCGCCAACATCCCGCACGCTCTCCAAGCCGTAAAGCGTTTCAAAATGCTCCTGACGATGATTCGCGGTTGATGCGATTCAACGCCGACTTTGGTCCCGGCCGCCGACATACGACCTGCGGAAAAAAGCAATCGCCCCGGGGAACATGGTATGGGCAAGGTTCCCCGGGGCTGTATAATGCACCGGCTGAGAAGAGTTTCCTTTGTTCCGGCGGGACAAAGAACAGATTTGTATTGTGCATCATCGCGATTGCGGTCGATGCGGCAACCTCAAGAAAAACGATGGAACTGATTGATATTTTTTTGCATATCGACAAGCATTTGGCGGAGATCGTCTCTCATTACGGAGCCTGGACGTACGCGATCCTGTTCCTGGTGATTTTTTGCGAGACCGGATTGGTCGTCACCCCTTTTTTGCCGGGCGACTCCCTGCTTTTCGCGGCGGGGGCGATTGCCTCGCTCGGGTCGCTCAACGTTCATTCGTTATTCCTGTTGCTCCTGGTCGCCGCGATCATCGGCGACACCGTCAATTATCATATCGGATATTTCCTCGGCCCGAAATTTTTGGAAAAAAACAAGTCCCGCTGGATCAAAAAAGAATACTTGGATCGCACGCACCGATACTTTGAAAAGTACGGCGGCAAAACGATTATCATCGCCCGATTCGTGCCGATCGTCCGAACCTTTGCCCCTTTTCTGGCAGGTATCGGAAGCATGACCTACCGTTATTTTTTGTTTTACAACGTCGTCGGGGCGCTATTGTGGGTTTCGCTCTTTACGTATGCCGGGTACTTTTTCGGACAAAACCCGTTCGTCAAGAAAAACTTCACATTGGTCATTTTGGCGATTATCGTCATTTCCGTTTTACCAGCCGTCTATGAAGTCGTTAAGGCGAGATGGGAAGCCAAAAAACCCAGCGAAACCGCCGAAGAAGAATAAGGCTTCACCAGTGAGCTTCGTAACCGCCTGGTGTTGCCGAAAGCCCATTTGACCGGTACTCCGAGCTTTTGAACGACTATTGGATAAAGTTCGTGAAAACGAACTCTTCTCGTTTCGGCAAGGGAACATCGGCCGCCTCACCCGCCTTTTTGCATTTCAGGAAATAGGCCATGTTATGTGCCAAGACCCGCATGATCCGCAAGCCTTCCTCGTCTTTCAGCACCTCCGACGGCTTGTCTCCATGGACCATGTTCCAATAACAGGAAGAGATGATGGGCATCTCGTGGAGCGTGAAGAATTTGTTGATCTGGTCGAACGTGGCCGTCGTTCCGGCGCGGCGTGCTGAAACCACGGCGGCGGCGGGCTTCAAATAGAATGTCCTGTTGCCGTTCCCGGCAAAGTCGGAGATGAAGGTCCGGCCCATAAAACAGGCGAGCGACCCGGTCGCGGCGGCGTAGTGTACAGGTGTTCCGAAAACGAAACCATCCGCATTTTCAGCGATCTTGTGAAATTCGTTCACTTTGTCGTCGATCACGCACTTGCCCGTGGTTTCGCATTTGTGGCAACCAAGGCAACCGGCAATGGGCTTGTTGCCGATCCAGTAAAATTCGCTTTCGACTCCCGCCTCGTTCAGCGCGCCGGACACTTCCTGTAGCGCTTGGTGAGTGCAACCTTTTTGATTCGGACTACCGTTGACCAGAAGAACTTTCATCGTTTGTCCTTTCATTTGTGAGCGTTATTTTGAGCCATTTTGTTCGTTTTCGTAATTCTTCCGCATATATTCCCGAAAGTGGTTGGTATAACGCGTCGCATTTTCGAGCAACGCGGATCGCTGATGCTCATCCAACCTTCTCATCGCGTCGTTTTCCGCTTTTTCAATTTGAGGAATGACTTCTTCGGCGTGTTTTTTGCCTTGTCTGGTCAAATGAATAAACTTGTTACGTCTGTCGGACGCCGATTCGGTCAGCGTGATGAGACCCTGTTTGAAAAATCCTGTGATAATGGCGTTGACGGTTTGCTTGGGAAGAAACGTTACCTCGCAAATCAGCTTTTGCGTGCATGTTTTGGGATTGTCGAAAACGACATTCAGGGCGAACAAACTGCTGTAAGACATTCCAATGGCTTTAGCGTACTCGCTGTAAGAACTCGTCAGCTCCCGCCATAATCGGTAATACTCAAAGACCTGCTCTGCAACTGTATCTTTGCCCATTGATGGCCCCCCTATTTCCGGTCGGTTCACAACCACTTTTGGATTTGTTTGTGTTTTGATGTCGTTAGTCCCAAATTTAATCGTCCTATATCAGACCATTTTATTCGATGATTCCGCTTTTGTCAAGTGTTTTTTGAGAAAAACCGAGGGTGCCATATTACGTATCATATTCCATATCCAAAGGGCAACCATCCGTTTATTGTGTCGCGGTCTCGTCGCCGGACGGCAAAGCGGGTATAATCGAGCTTTCCAATCGTTTTCACGGGGATACCCCATGTATCCGTCCCTTATCCACGCCCTCCCCCACGAACAGTAGAAAACCACCATTTAAGCCATGAAATATTACGTTGTCGATGCTTTTTCCGACCAATTGTTTTCCGGCAATCCGGCGGGGGTGTGCCTGCTGGAGAGCCCCATCACAACCGATCAGATGCAGTCGATTGCAGCGGAAAACAACTTGTCCGAAACGGCCTTCGTCTTAAAAGACGGTGATGATTATTCCCTCCGTTGGTTCACACCGAGTCTCGAAATGGACCTCTGCGGTCATGCGACCTTGGGATCGGCATTTGTTGTTATGCAATTCACGAACGAATCGAAAAATATTGTTCGGTTTCACTCGTTAAGCGGCATATTGACCGTCGAGAAAAAGGGTGATCGGTACGAAATGGATTTCCCTTCCCGACCTCCGGAAAAAATCGAGGTGAGTGCTGTCATGGAACAAGCTGTCGACGGTCGCGTTCTCGAAGCCTGGAAGTCCAGAGACCTCCTGCTTTTACTGGAATCGGAAGAACAGGTGAGGAGTCTATCACCGAATTTGGACGCGATAAAAACGATGCGCGACTACCTGGGCGTCATCGTGACGGCCAAAGGGAACGAGGCGGATTTCGTTTCACGGTTCTTTGGACCCAATGGTGGTGTTGACGAAGACCCGGTGACGGGGTCAACGCACACGAATTTGATCCCATTCTGGTCGGAGCGTTTGGAGAAAAGCGAGATGGTTGCCCGGCAACTTTCCAAACGCGGAGGAACACTTTATTGCAGGCATGAAGGCGACCGAGTCAAAATCGCAGGCTGCGCCGTCTTGTATTTGAGCGGAGAAATCCATGTCGGTTGACAGAACTTATGAAAGAATGGCATTCAACGGCATATTTTGCTTGGCATATGCAAGGAGAGCGTCATGATACAGAAAATCGACCCACACCGATTTGACAATCAATACTGACATGCCCCAGCGAAAACGGGCAGAGAAAAAGCCAGCGGGCTTGGTGGCAGGTTTTTATTGTGCGGGTGATAAAAAGTGAACCAAGCGGTATTTTGTACGAAGTGTAACGCAGTTCAAAATATCAACGGGTCAAATTCTATTGCCTTGTCTATAAGGCATGAACAACAGAGAAGTTGGGAAAGGAGCTCGCCTGATCCAAAACGCATCAGTCAGGCTTCTTCGTTCACACGGCTACGGTATACAATCGGAAGCTGCGACTCGATGACAGCAACAAAACGAAGGGGCCGCAACTCCGGACCGCTTTTCAATCCGAGATGAGAAGAAGCGAACGCACGGCGGGAAGGTTAATCCGATAGGTCCCGGAGCGGTCGGCCAAAGGGCGGGCCTCCGAGATTTTTCCCGTGTGAGGATCCCACGAGGAACGAGCGCACCGACGCGGATGGGACCGCAGCACTCGCGACTGGATCGTCCTGCTCGGCAAAGCAACGCAGGAACACGGACACGCGGGGATTCTCGATCCCCTGGAGCAGCATCCCGAGGGAAAAAAGGCATATGAGGAACTCATCAAAATGCACGGCGAGTAGTGTCGGAACATCGAGGGTATCGCCTACATCTACACATATCGGCTGATCGGCCCCCGGCAACTCCAGTTCATCTGCAGCTGTCCTTCCGACGCGAACGGCAGCGGCCTCATCGAACCCGGAGCCGAAGAGGGGGAGAAGCCATTCACCTCGCCGCTGGAAGAATCTCAATATGATTGGTTCGCCGTGTTCGACCATGCTTTCAAAGGCGTTACGTCGATCGATCACAACATGGACAGTTCCTACGGCCGTTTCATCACGGCGGCACCCCCCCTTTACGACAAGGCGGGAAACATCGAGGCCGTTTTTTGCATTGATTTTCACCGGGACGAGTGGCACAAAACGACGACGATGCTCCGGGACCAGTCGATGTCGCTTCTCGTCAGCTTGTGCGTTTTTCTGTTGGGAATCGCGACGTTCATCTCCATCCAGCTGAATCTTTTGAAAAAATCGAACAGGATGAACGAACGGCTCAAATCGACGATCGACAAACTCGAAAAAGCGGAGAACACTTCCCAGGCCAAGAGTTCGTTTTTGGCCAACATGAGTCATGAGATACGGACGCCGATGAACGCGATCCTCGGTTTCAGTTCCCTGCTCCTGCGCCGTCGGCAGGAGCCGATGGTTCGGGAATACGTCCTGAACATTCGATCCGCTTCGCAGCATCTCCTGTCGATTCTCAACGACATTCTCGACCTGGCAAAAGTCGAATCGGGGAAAATCGAACTCACGCCGATTCCCTATGAACTGGCGTCCCTGGTCAACGACGTGGTCAGCACGATCGGGATACGCCTGATCGATCGACCGATCCGGTTTTTCGTCGAGGTCGATCCGACCATGCCCGCTAAACTGATCGGCGACGAAATCCGCATACGGCAGTTGATTATCAATTTGCTGGACAACGCCGCGAAATACACACAGGAAGGCTTTGTCCGATTGAGCCTCGGCCGGGAGTCCTCGACGAATCCGTTCCAACTGCGGGTCGTCGTTGAGGATTCGGGAATCGGTATCCGGGAAGAGAACGTCGAGAAACTTTTCAAAGCGTTCGAACAGTTCGACTCCCAGAAGAACCGGAAAGTCGAAGGAACCGGTCTCGGCCTGGCGATTTCGAAAAAATTCGTCGAATTGATGGGCGGTCGGATCGACGTGAAATCGGAATACGACAAGGGGACCTCCTTTTCCTTTTCCATTCCGCAGGGGCTTCCCGAAGAATCCCGTTCTTTCGTTTCCTTGAACATTCCGGAAACGACCCGGGCCGCCATTCTCGAATCGGACGAGAGGTCCGGCGAAAGCTGGGACTGGGCCCTTCGTTCGCTCAAGGTTCCCTGCGTGGTGGAAAACCGCCTCGATCGATTTCGCGAGCTGCTGCGTTCCGAAAGTTTTACGCATTATTTCATCGCCGAGGAATTGATCGAGCCGCTGTTGAAGGAAACCCCGGTCGATGAAAACCGGGTTTTCGCGATCATCGATCAGCGATCGCGAATCTTCGAGAAGATGCAGGACCGCGTGATTCACCGACCCGTCTATTCGCTCCCCATCGCCGCGGCGCTTTGCGGGATCCCGTTCGCCAATCTCGTTCGCGGGGCCGAGATGCGTTTGAAACTCTTTACCGTTCCGAAGGCGACCATTCTGGTCGTCGATGATAACGAAACGAATTTGCGAATCGCCGAAGGTCTCCTCGCTCCCTATGCCGCAGTTGTTCGTTGCGCCGACGGCGGGCGAGAGGCGATTCAACTGCTCCAAACCGAACACTTCGATCTTATTTTCATGGATCACATGATGCCCGAAATGGACGGGGTTGAAACAACGAAGCGGATTCGCGGAATCGACGATCCGGCATTCCAGGCGTTGCCGATCATCGCCCTGACCGCCAATGTCGTCGCCGGGGTCCAAGAAACCTACCTGGAGGCCGGATTCAACGACTTCCTTCCCAAACCGATCGAGCCGGCCGCTTTGGAACACATTCTTAAAAAATGGATTCCCAAATCGAAAATCGAGTTCGACGACGCCGGGCTCTCGGACGGGGAGGTCGCGGACCCGGCGGAGAAACAACAGTTCCTTTGCCGGGATCCCGAAAGCTCCAGCGTTATCCCAAAACAGGAAACTTCGTCGTCCCTGCTGCTCGACCCGCGGACCGGCTTGCGCTATCTCGGCGGGGACCATGCCGCGTATCTCGATACGCTACGGACGATCCTGAAAGGGGGTTCCAGGGATTTGGCGGAACTCGACCAGTTCTTCGCGGAAAAAAACATCGAACTCCTGACGATCAAGACCCATGCGATCAAGAGCATCGCCAAGGCGATTGGAGCGGTCTTACTTTCGGAGGAAGCGGGCAAAATGGAAGCCGCAGGCCAAACGAACGACGGTGAATACCTTGAAGCATCGTGGTTGCGATTTCAAGAAACATACCGCAAGACGATTCGGGAAATCGAATCGTACCTGGCGATTCATGATCGGAGACGGCAGCCCGATTCCGGCGCCGCACCGCTCCGGTTTCCGGACAATCGGTTCCTGGCGGATGTTGCCCGGGAAGTGGAGGATGCGTTGAAAAATTTCGATGCCGATTTCGCGGCGACGATTCTGAAGCAGCTCGACGGATTCGACTGGCCTTCGAAAACAAAGGACGTTCTCAAGAAACTGGAAGAAAAAATCGAGGTTTTCGATTATACGGGCGCCCTCGACGCTCTCCGTGCTGCCGGCTTGACTTCCTAGTCCGGAGGTTTATTGACAACGGTTTTGCATTGAACATCATGGACCACAATACATCGGCCGTCGGCAGGCGTCTTTTGATCGGCAGCGTTTATTTCACTCTGCTGGGGGTGGTCATTATCGCTTGCATCTGTCAAATCGTCTCCGGCTTGCGTCAAGTGACGCACGACGCCGATGCGCGAACGCTCGCGGCGATCAAGATGCTCAATTTCAAGATCCCCAACGATTATTTCGATCGTGCCGTAACGCTGAACGCCGTCTCCGAGGAAGAGTTCAAGGGTAACGATCGAATTATCCGCGAGATCACGTCGATGTTTTCGATCAAGTATTTATACTCGATGGTCGAAATCGACGATCGTTTTTACATTACCAACGTGCTACTGGACGTACCGTACTTTACAGAGTACCACGAAGACTGGCCCATGCTGCGGAAAACGGCGAGAGACGGCGAACCCCGATTCGGCGTCATTTCCGATTCCTATGGAAAGACGCGGTTTTGCATCTCTCGTTTTACGACACCTTCAGGGGGACACTATATCATCGGTGCCGACATCGATTCCGAGGAAATTCGGACCGCGCGCGAAGAATACCTGAAATCTTTTTTGCCGAAAACGCAGAACGAAGCCCTGATTGTGATCGTCTTCGGCGGAATTCTCGCGTTGATGTCGCTCCGGATGATCGTCAAAGGACAGTGTTATACCGTAGCCGGTTAAAAATTCCGGTTGATCAATTTTGACCAAGTTGTTATATTCTTTCTCTCACAGGAGAGAAAATCATGGAAGAATATCGGCTGACGGGCCAACAGATTGCTTCGCTGAAAATGTTGCATCGGACCTTGCGGGACAAGCGACAAGCCGATCGCGTCAAAGCCGTCGTCCTGCTCGCCACCGGCTGGACGCCCGGTCACGTTGCCGAAGTTCTCTTCCTCGATGAAAAAAC
>JAVBQI010000197.1:0-6556 GCA_031549145.1 Thermoguttaceae bacterium
CTGGTGATACAACAGGTTCGAAAGCTTCCGCCAATCGAAATCGTCGCTCCCGAGCGCATCATGTATTTCGAGGATGTTTTCCCAATCATCCTCCTGGTCGAAGGTCAACCGGATATCGATCCGGTCAAGCCCCGCCGGAGCAGGCAAAAGCTCGATGTTGTACTGACGCTGGTTGTCGAGGAAGTAGCAGCCCGGCAATTGGCGGTGTACCTGATCCCCGGCTCCGCGATCGGCCTTCAACAAGGCCGCGGTCCGATACCATTCGGGGAAGAGCCCGAACGGTCGCCCGGCCGAAAAGTACTCGTTCATAAACTGGTACGCCGCGTAATCGCAATTCTTTTCCTCTTCCGCGGCTCGAATCAGTTGTTCGATGAGCGTGGGATCGAGGAACGGCCAATCGGTGCCGATGAGCACGATCGATCGAGCCGGGTAATTTTCCAGGGTTTCGTTCAAGCAGGCGAGCGTATCCTCCTTGTTCGAAGCGAAGACGGGAACATCGACAGGGGTCAGGGGACGGATCGTTTCGCCGTTTTCGCCGTTGTCGGTCAAAACGATCACTCCCCCCAGAAGTTCGCAGTCGGTCATTTGCCGGACGACCCATTCGAAAACGGATTTTCCGGCCAACCGGCGGGAGAGATAACGACGTTGTTTTTCGGTGAGTAGTGTTCCTTTGACGATACCAAGTGTTTTTAGCATAACGCAACTCCTCTATTATGTTCAAACCGGAAAAAATTTCCGTCTTCAGTACGGTAGCGGCCCAACGAGGTCGCGGCTTGACAGAGGGCGAAGCCTACCGCACATACCGTCGACGGTATAATAAACCAATACGCAAGCCTTTTGAATCACCTGACCGGGGAAAAAGGTAACCGTAATCCTAAAAACGGGACCTCTTCCCGGAAAAAACCAACGAACTTTTTCAAAAATAATGGGTGACCGGAAGAGAAAACGAACGTTCGGACGCCAACACGATCGACCGGGAAAAGAATTTGTTCCGACAATGAAAACAGACGCCTTTCGCACTACACTTGGCTTTTTGACGAAAGACAGCAGCGTGTGTTTTCAAAAAACGGAAATAGGATTCTTCGATATTCCGGTCCTCACCCCATCGGAAGGGGAGAAGTTCCGAGTGATACCGTAGCCGGTAGGGGCAGTGGGCTTCGCCCCCTGTCAAACCGCAGCCTCGTTGGGCCGCTACCATACTGAAGACGGGAATTGTTAACCGGCTTGAGTATAACGACGACTGTCCCGCAAGCGGGAGATGAGCGGCAAATCGACACAGCCGGTCGTTTGCCCCTTCGACCGGGGCTCCGCGTTGGCAAATCGACCGAGGAGCGCGAGGTCAAAAATCCTAAAAAACAAAAAACGCGAAAGTTTCCAAAAAAAGTGGGGCTAATTTATTGACGAACATAACAGTTATTATACCCTCCAACCCCAAAAAAGTAAACAAAGTTCCTTTTTTCTTACAAAATTCCGTAAAAAAGCAAATAATCCGATCTGTTTGTCGGCTTTTTCGACCCATTTTAGCATTTTACGTCATTCCGCCGACATCGGCCGCCGTTATTTTGAGAAAAAAGGACAAAATATCGCCTTGCGTTGAAATTTTCGGTTTCGGAAGGTAACATCGAACGCAAAGCCGCCGATTGCCCCTTCGCGAAAAAGGGCGTTCGGGAACAAAAGCCGGAAAGGAGCGCAGCGCATTGACGGAGTGTACGCGTAGTTGAGCATCAATACACCGTCAATACGCCGGGTACGGCTCCTTTCCGGCTGTTATTGAGAGTACTGAGATTGTGCAACACCAAAAATTAAAGATCTTTGCCCATGTTTGAAACCGACCGTCGACGATTTTTGAGTGTGCTTGCGGCTTCGGGAACCGGCCTTCTCGGAACGGGCTGGGTTGTCGACAATGCCGCAGCCGGAGAAGAAAAACAACCGACAACGGATTGCCCGTTGCTCCAATCCCCGCCGGTTTTGCAATGTCCGGGCGAGAACGGGATCACGGTCGTTTGGGCCGTCGGAGCTCCCGCGACCGGCTGGGTCGAATTCGGTAGCGAAAAGGATAAGCTCGACCGGACGGCTTACGGGGATTCGTTCGGCCTGAACCCTTACGAAGAACGATTCCTCCGGATTCGAATCGACGGGCTTGAGCCGAATGCCCGCTATTATTATCGAACGGCAAGCTGCCCGTTCCGGTATATCAACACCTACAAGTTCGAACGCGGCGAGCCGGTGTACGGCGAGGTTCGTTCGTTTACGACTCCGGGAGCGAATGCGGCAACCGCGAGTTTTTCGGTAATCAACGACACCCACCAAAATCAAAAAGCCCTCAAACTGCTGACGGATCGGCTCGCGGTTCTCGACTCCGACCACACCGTTTGGAACGGCGATCTGGTCGATCAGATCAGCAACCCCGAGACGGGTCTCGAAGCGATTCTCCGACCGGCCGGAGCCGCTTTTGCCGCGGAACGGCCGGTGCTTTTCGTTCCGGGAAATCACGATTATCGCGGTTCCTGGGCGAGGCATCTGCCGCAAATTCTGCCGAATTGGCCGGTCACCGACCTGAGAGATAAGGCAACGTCGCGAAATTTCGTCGTCCGGAACGGACCGTTGGCCCTGATCGGTCTCGACACCGGCGAAGACAAACCGGATCGACACCCGGCTTGGGCCGGATTAGCTCGTTTCGAACCCTATCGGATCGCCCAGCGGGATTGGTTGGAGCGGGCCTTGAACCGTCCGGAGGTCGCTCCGGCTCCTTTTCTGGTCGCATTTTGTCATATCCCGCTTTTCGATGCCAATCCGAACGCCAACGGTGGGGACGTCTTGTACGATTTCGCACAATTTCAGCGTCAGGCGGCCGGACTTTGGGGGCCGTTGCTCACGCAACACGGTGTGCAGCTGGTCGTTTGCGCCCATCGGCACCGTTTTCGCTTCGATCCGGCCACGGAAGCTCGCCCCAGGGCTCAGGTCGTCGGCGGCGGGCACTCGGAAAAAGAGGAACTGACCGTGATACACGGTCGCGCCGACGCGGAAAAACTCGAACTCGCCGTCGACGAACTTCGTTCCGGCCGGGAATTGGGGCGTTGGACGTTCGAGCCCCGCAAAAAAGGGTGATCGCCGCCGCAACGACTTTTTGGTCCCCCTACTTCCAAATATCATTTTAGTAAGGTATCCTAAAGCCTCTCTTAACAGGGGCTTTCTTTTAATAGAACTGTTGTTTTAACGATTTTTTGGAGATTATTGGCGTGGGAACGAAAAAAACCGGCAAAGGACGAAGGAAACTGGGACGAAAAAAACGACGAATGCGCTCGAAAATCCGACATCGGAAAGATTAATTGATTCTCTTATTTGATTAGGTTCATTAAAAAGAGCCGCATGTGTAGTCGGTATCCCGACGTAATTCGCGGACTTGGTCCAAGGTCCGCAAGTTACGCTTCGCTACACTTGCGGCTCTTTTGGTTTTATACCGTAGCCGGTATGGGCGGGACTTGCTGTCCAGGCGAAATGGGCTTCGCCCACTGTCAAATCGCGGCCTCGTTGGGCCGCTGTCGTGTTGAAGACGGGAATTTTAAACCGGCTTGAGTATACCCTCAATTGAGATCCCATTGACAAACAGCCGGACCATGCCGGGTCAGAATCTTAGCATTACGATTGACGGTCGCGAAATCAGGGTTCCGGAAGGAATCACCGTCTTGGACGCCGCCCGCCGTCTTGGGATCGATATTCCCACGCTTTGTTATCTGAAAGAGCTCCCCTCGTCTCCCGGAACGGTTCTTCCGTCCCCCTGCCAATCGACCTCCTGTCTCGTTTGTCTGGTCAAATACCAAGGCCGAATGGTCCCCGCCTGTGCAACGCCGGTCGTCGACGGTATGCAAATCGAAAGCGAAACGGACGAGGCCCGAGCTTTGCGGAAAACTTCGCTCGAACTGTTGCTGAGCAATCATCTCGGCGATTGCATCGCTCCCTGCCAATTCGGTTGCCCCGCGAAATTGGATATTCCGAACATGCTCCGCGCTCTCGGAGAGCAGGATTCGGAAGCCGCGATTCGAATCATTAAAGAACGGATTGCTCTGCCCGCCGTTTTGGGGCGAATCTGCCCGAAACCTTGCGAAAAAGTCTGCCGCCGGAAAGATGTCGACGCCCCGGTTTCGATTTGCCAATTGAAACGATACGCGGCCGACACCGATCTCGGGCAAAGTCGGCCGTTTTCTCCGGCGATCGCCCCTCCCAGCGGCAAGCGGGTCGCCGTTTTGGGCGCGGGACCGGCCGGGCTTTCGGCGGCGTATTACCTTTGCGTTTCCGGGCACGAGGTCGTGCTGTTCGACAACCGGGAGATTCCCGGCGGTCGGCTCCGGCATTGGGACGAAGAAAGTCTGCCCAAAGACGTTTTGGACGCCGAAATCGAACAGCTCCTCGCCCTTCCGATCGAGACGCGATTCGGGACGATGTTCGATTGGAAGGAAATCGATTCCCTGCCCGGTCTTCTCGATTATTACGATGCCGTTTTGTGGGCGAGCGGCCCGCTCGACGAGGCGGAAGCCCGGCAATTCGGCCTGCCGTATTCAAAGTCGGGACTCGCCGTCGTCCCCGGAACATATCACCTCCCTCACGCTTCGTTCAAGCACCTGTTCGCGGCCGGGACGATCATTCGCGGTCCCAAGGCGATGGTTGTTCGGAGCGTCGCCGACGGTCGGGAATCGGCGGAAGCAATCGACCGTTTTCTCCGGACAGGCGAGATTAAGCCGATTCGAACACCGTATTCCGTCCGCATCCGAAAAATGAATCCGGACGATTTGTCCGAACTGCGGCCCAACGGTTCGACGCTCGATCGCGAGGAGCCGGAAGATGCCGGGACCGACGATTACGAACCGGCGGAAGCGGCCGAACAGGCAAGTCGCTGCCTGCACTGCGATTGCCGGGGCCGAAACGATTGCCAACTCTTGAAATACGCGGAATTGTACGAAGCCCGAACCGACCGGTATCAGGAAGGGAATTCGCGGTCGCTTATCATTCAACGTTCCGGGGACGTTCTTTTCGAGCCGGGCAAGTGCATTCAATGCGGCATTTGCATTACGATCACGAAAACGGTCGGAGAGCCGCTGGGATTGACCTGGGTCGGCCGCGGGTTCGACGTCAAGATCGACGTCCCGTTCGAGGGAACCTTCGCGGAAGGGCTCGGCCGGATCGCGAAAGAATGCGCCCAAGCCTGCCCGACGGCCGCGATCGTGTCGTTGGAAAAATAAAGAGGCGCGGAGTACCGGCTAAATAAGGGGCGGCTACCCGTTTTTGGGTTCCGGGCTAAAATGGGGGGAATTTTCCTACTAATCCTCTAATCATTCTCCGAAAACGGACCAACCTCGAAATTCGCGAATGCCGAATCCGCCCGCTAAAAAATCCTTTGCCGAATCCCTCAAGCAAGGCGTACTCGTTTTCGACGGGCCGATGGGAACGGAACTGTATCGACATCACGTTTTTACAAACCGTTGCTTTGAGGAACTGAACCTGACCGAAGCGGGGCTGATTCGCGAAATTCTGACCGATTATTACAATGCCGGGGCCGATGTGTTGACGACGAACACGTTTGCCGCAAACCGGCCCGCGCTTGAAAAATATGGCCTCGCCGAAAAGCTCGCCGCGATCAATCTTTCCGGGGCGAAAATCGCCCAATCGATCGCCGGGGAAGCCGACCGACCGGTGTTCGTCGCCGGTTCGATCGGGCCGATCGCTTCTCTGTCGCACTATTCGACGGAACAAATCGAGCAGATGATCCTCGAACAAGTCGATCCGCTGGTTGAAGGGGGGGCCGATTTCATCCTTTTCGAAACGATCTCGATCCGCTGTTGGGCGGAAATTTGCGCCCACGCAATGTCGCGTCGCCCGCAAACGCCGTTCGTCCTTTCTTTCGCCGTCATTCAAGGGAAAGAAACGATCGGCGGGGAAACCCTCGCCCAGCTTTTCGCTCCCTTGCCCGAGGTGTGCGCCCAACCGGTCGCCCTCGGCCTCAACTGCGGCAATGGGCCGGACGGACTGCTCGAAGCGATCGAAACCGCGATCGGATTGACGCAATTGCCGTTGATCGTCCAACCGAACGCCGGCGTCCCGAAAGAATTCGAAGGGCGGCATTTGTACTACTGCTCGCCGGAATACCTCGCGACCTATGCGATGCGGTTCGTCAATCTCGGCGCGGCCGCGGTCGGCGGCTGCTGCGGAATGACCCCGGAACATATCGCCGAAATCGCGAAAATGGTCAAACCGCTCGCGAAAGGGCGGGCCGCGAAATCGGTCCTGCAGCAGGTGCAGCCGGAAGTCCGGGAAAAACCGGAGCCCGAATTCGCCGAACGGTCCCGTTTTGCTTGGAAATTGGCGAAGAAAAAATGGGTACAAACCGTCGAACTGGTCCCGCCGCGCGGTTTCGATCTTTCCGAAACGGTCGAAAAAAGCCGCAAACTGCACCGGCACGGCATCGACGCGATCAATCTCCCGGACGGCCCGAGGGCGAGTTCGCGAATCGCCCCTTTGGTCGTCGCCGAGCGGATTCAAAAAGAGGCCAATATCGAGGCGA
>JAVBQI010000219.1:0-3702 GCA_031549145.1 Thermoguttaceae bacterium
GTTACGCGAGGAGGTGATGGCTTGGGTGTTGTCGTGCAATGCCAAACAAAAGGGCGTCGACTGGCAGTTTACCACCGAAGACGCCCGAATCAAACTCGAATCGCTCTATCCAAAATTTTTATATTAACAACGCACTAGGACATCGCCAAGTTTTATTTTTGGGATTACTGATCTTTACAAAAAAATTCGGATCAGGACAGCAGCCGGAAGCGTTAGCGCCCGGTTTTCCAATACGGAAATGCGGGGCGAACCCGGCGCTTGCGCTTCGGGCTGCTGTTTTCGATGTTCGATTTTTTTCCTGAAGATCAATAATGAATTTCCGTCATTCCTGCGTAGGCGGGAATCCATAGTTTGCGGTTTCCCTATGGCCTCCCGCCTTGTATGTTTTATGGAAGGGAGGAATTGTCAAAACGTCAGGCGATAAGGTAAAAAGGAAAAGGTGGTTTCATTCCCCCCTGGCAAGGGAGAAATGAAAATCGATCGCAATTCAATTCCGACGGGACTTCGTTCGGCCTTGGACAGAGTTCGCCTCATGTCGCCCTGTAGCGTGAAGCCTGACGGAATTTCCTGATCCAACTCAATTGCCAGAGACGTTGACTCAACGATCTCGCATTCGCAAGGTGGAGTCCTCATGAAAAACCAAATCGAAAACCAATCCGTTTCCCATTCCAACAACTCCTACATCGGCGTCGATGTCGCCAAAGCCACTTTGGACGCCCATCGATTTCCCGACAATCAATCCCAACAGTTTCCCAACACCCCCGAAGGATTTCAACAATTCCTCCGGTGGGTCCAAAACGCACCCCCCAAAATCGTCCTTTGCGAGGCGACCGGCGGCTACGAACAAGCCTTCGTTCTCGCCCTCGCCGACGCCGAAATCCTCTTCCGCGTCGTCAATCCCGCCCGCGTTCGCGACTTCGCCAAAAGCCACGGCATCCTCGCCAAAACCGACAAGCTCGATGCCAAAGTCCTGGCCCGCTTCGCCGCCGAGCGGAAGCTCCAGCCCCAGCAAATGCCGGACCAAACCCAACGCGACCTCAAGGAACTCCTCGTCTGGCGACGCCAGTTGATCAAGGCGAGAACCTCGCATCGCAACCACCTCGAACATGCTTCGTACCGGACCATCGTCAAAGGAACGATGCGTTTGATCGAGCAAATCGACAAGCAGTTGACGCAGGTCGAAAAAGAACTGAACCAATTGATCGAAGACGATCCGTACTGGAGCAACGTCAACGACATTTTGCAGTCGATCCCGGGCGTCGGTCCGGAAACGGCCCGGACGCTGATCGTCGAGTGCCCGGACCTGGGGCAAGGTGATCCGTCGCGGCTGTGCAGCCTGGCGGGCGTGGTGCCGTTCAACCGGGACAGCGGCCCTTACCGGGGACAGCGACAAATTCATGGAGGTCGTTCATCGATTCGGAACGTGTTATACATGGCGGCGTTATCGGCGGTGAAAAGTGTGAAGGAGGACAATGTATTCAAGCGGCTGTATGACCGGATCACGGCGAAGCGACCGCCCAAGGTAGGGCTGATCGCGGTGGCACATAAAATGTTGCTCGTTGCCCACTCCCTGGTCAAAAACAATGTTTATTGGGAAAACCAACTTTTTAAAGAAATATCGTAAATTTTCCCTTTTTTGTTTTTCGTTCCCTTGACGCAGAACACAATTGCTACGCGGGAATGACGATTGGGGAATCCCAATATTTAATGTTGACAAGGCACTAGCGGCCACATTTGCAGCCGCAGCTTTTTTCGCCCTTAAGGGCGGCGCGCACCGATTCGAGTTGGCCGGTGCTGCCGAGGACCGAGTTTTTGTGAATGATGTACTCGGCGTAAGCGGCCATAAAAATTTTCCCCGGCGGGCGGAGATCGAAGTTCGCCGGATCGTCCCGGAACGATTCCCGGTGGATCGCACACCAGACCAAACGGCCGTCGGTGTCGATGTTGATTTTGGTGACCCCGAGCTTCGCGGCCGGGAGGTATTGGGCTTCGTTGACGCCGCTCGCGTCCTTCATTTTTCCGCCGGCGTTGTTGATTCGCGCGACCCATTCGTGCGGGACGGAAGAACTGCCGTGCATCACGAGCGGGAAATTCTTCGGGACGGCCTTTTGAATCTGTTCGAGCACGTCGAAATGCAGCCCCTGCTTGCCGGAGAATTTGAACGCCCCGTGAGAGGTTCCGATCGCGACGGCGAGGGAATCGCAGCCGCTCTTTTCGATGAACTCCGCCGCCTGGGCCGGATCGGTCAGCTTGACGCTGCCGACGACGTCTTCTTCGACGCCGCCGAGTTGGCCGAGTTCGGCTTCGACGACGATCCCTTTCGCGTGGGCCTTATCGACGACCCGACGGGTGATCTCGATGTTTTTCGCGAACTCCTCGTGCGAGGCATCGATCATCACGGAAGAGTAAAAGCCGCTGTCGATGCAATCGTAACAGGCTTCTTCGGTCCCGTGGTCGAGGTGCACGGCGAAGATCGCGTCCGGGAACACTTCCCCGGCGGTCCGGATCATCGATTCCAGAAACCGTTTGTCGGTGTACGAACGGGCACCGCGGGAAATTTGGATGATAAAGGGAGCACTTTTCGTCGCATCGCTCGGGTCTTCGTTCTTTTCCGATTTCCCGAGATTCCCCCGGAAAAGACCGACAGTCTGCTCAAGGTTGTTGATGTTGTACGCTCCGATCGCGTATTTGCCGTACGCCTGTTGAAACAGTTCTTTCGTGGTAACGATCATTCGGAAAACTCCTGGTGATAAAAAACGGGTAGAAAACGGGCAATTCCCAACCTTGGATTATAGTGTTTGGGAGCCGAAAGTACAGGGGGGAAAATTGATCGTGTGTTGAAAATGAGGGGGCGCCGGAGTACCGGCTCAGTGGGAAGGAGAATTTTATTATGAGAACGAAAATCGAATGTTTTTTCCGTTTCCCGGTTACAAGGCGTTACAACCACTATATATGGTATATTCTAAATATTTACTACAAAATCTTGTAGAGCTCTTGCAGAAATGCTGAGAGTTCTTACACTTTGCGAAACTTGCATTCTTGGTCTCGGAAGTGACGATCCGAACCACAAATGGATTTGGGACATGATTCGGTTGGCATTTTGCCCGCAAAATGCCGGCATGTCCGGAGTTTTGAAGACAAAAACCTCGCAAAGGGACGATTATAAACGAAGCGCATAAATCTCAAGTATAACGATCAAATAAGTGTGCTTAGTAAGGAATCCGAAAGGATACTGTTTTAGTACATGATGTAAAAATAGGAAGGTCAACACAGGAGGTGTTCTTTACTATTTTTATTGTGATTTGTTTCTGAGTGATCATTATCCTTCTCGTTTGTCGAATTGTCGGTTTTTGGCTTAAAAAGCTCCTGCGTGATCGTGTCACCCTCACACAGGAGGAATGCGAGGATGGTCAATAAACCGATCGTTGGGATTAATTCCGATTTTCGACCCGCTCAGAAGAACGCTCCGGCGTTAAGTTTTGTTTTTTCCGGATATTTTGATGCGTTGCTTCAAGCAGGAGCACTTCCGGTTATCATCCCAACGCTCCCGGAAAACCGGGAATTGGGACACAATTTGGACCAGTTGTTGGATCGACTGGACGCCGTTGTTCTTGTCGGAGGCGCGGATTTAGACCCACGACGCGATGGTTTCATGCTTCACCCCACGGTTCGCCCTATGGATGAACGCCGGGAAACCTTCGA
>JAVBQI010000183.1:0-9028 GCA_031549145.1 Thermoguttaceae bacterium
GCATTCGCTGGGCCCGGGGAACCCCGAGCATCGAAAGCGAGGTGTCCCGGTTGACCAGGAACTTGATCGTTCGGGACCAGAGTTTTTTCCGGATCGTACCGAACCAGATTTCCTTTTGCTCTTCCAGGGTTTTCGCGTTCAGGATCGCGTTGACATCGCCGCGAAAACGACCGAGCCGGTCGATATAAACCCGGATCATTCTCGCGAACGCTCCCGATGTCCCGCAAAAGAAAAACGACTTGCGGCGACCGTCGAAATACTTTTTGATCCGTTTATCCCAATAACCTTGCGCCCACGGGGAAAGCGAAGACCGTAATTTTTCGTGGTAAATCTCTTTCGCTCCGGAAAGACGCCCGTTGCCGAACATTTTGAAGAACGTCGGGTAGTCGAGGTTTTTGATTCCCGCGATTTTCAGCTCCAAGAGGGCGTTTTGACGCGGGTTCATATCGACGGCGTACACGTGATTCAAACCGCCGAGGACGTAAGACAGCGCGTTGCAGCCGGCCGAGGTAATCACCAGCAGGTTATCCTCCGGCGTCAATTCGAGTGCGACCTTATCCAATCGCGGGTCTTCCCAACAGGTGTTGTACACGAGATTATTCCCATGTACCAATTGGAAAACCCGACCGCTGAGCCAATCTCCGATTTTTTTCATTATTGAGGAACTCCGACGAAAGGAATAAGGAAAGTTGCGAAATTAAAAGGCTTCAGGCTCCAGGTTTCAGGCTTCAGGTCAATTATATGATTTTTTGAAGCGTACTGAAACGTGAATCTTCTTTTTCGTGTTCGGCTTGCGTTTGCATGACATTCCTGAAGCCTGAAGTCTGGAGCCTGAAGCCTTGCAAGATCAATCCGGGACCCACAGTTTGGAGGCCGGCTCGGCGGGTTGCGGCTCGGTCGGCTGCATGTGCTGCGGCATTGCCGCCGGGGTTCCATCCGGATTCATTAATCCGAGGTTCACGAAAAGTTGTTGGATCTGCTCCATCGCCTCGCGCTCGTTGCGGTGCGCGGTCAAAACGTGAGTGATCACCTCCTGGGCTTTGACCGTATCGGCCAAAGCGAGGCGAAGCGGGATTTCGAGGATGTTGAACATCGCGTCCGATTCCTTGACCTGGGCCGCTTCGTTTTTGGCCTGCTCGATCAAACTGAGGGTAAGATCGAGGTCCGAATCGACCTGGGCGTTTTGAATCAGCCAACGAATCGCTTCCCGACGGATTGCATAAGGAACTTCCGCGAAAGGAAAACTCAGCAATTCCTTGGAAAAGGCGACGGCGATATGCGATTCGTTCAATACGCTCGCCGCCTCGATTCCGTGTATCAGCGCTTCGAGAGGGAGGGCCTTGACGTCGACCCGATACCATCTCCAAATCGGGACCTCGTCGAGGAACGTCGTCAAAACACCCTCGGCGTGCTCTTGGGAAGGAGAAACGGCCGAACGGGAACGCTCCGGCGGGACGGGAATCGGATCATGGGTCGGAAGCCCCAAATCCGAACGAAGCCGGTTGCACAGATCGTGGGACAGCGTTTCGGGCAACCAGTATTCGATCACCTCGATCATGCCGAGCAGCCGAATCTTGAATCGCGGATCGGCGGCACATTCGGCAGGGGTTTTGTCTTCCAACAATCCGAAAGAACGGTTGCGAAAATAAGCGGCGAATTCGTCCGAAAAAATCGCTTCAACCCGGTTGCGGAGGGCGTTGACGTCCTCGGAAAAATCCTGGTCGAGAGAAAAACGGGGACGTAACCGGAAAACCGTTTCGGAAACCGAACTCAAGACGACCGGTTCTTCCCAATTGATGATATGGGAACCGAGCATTTCCGTCAGCAAGGTAACAACCTGCTCTTTTTGAAAACCCGGAACACCGCCAAGCTCGATCCGGGCTTCGCGGTCGGTTTGCTTTCCGAACAGGAGACAGTCGCAGATTCGCGAGCTGATATTATCGAGGGTCAATTCCGTTCCCTTTTCCGGAAGCGGGCGGTCCAAAACCGCGAAAACGTTTTTCGGCGGCGGGTTTTCCCCGTCGGATAGGCTTTCCGGATCGAACGGAATGATGCGGCAACGTTTTTCGGACAGCAATATTTCCTGAACCTTCTCGGCATCGTTGATGTTGCATACCAAATTCAAAATGTCGATCTGGTCCCCGAGCGGTTTCGGGATCATGCAAAGCCGCAGCAATTCCGCGTCGGAAGCGTCTTCGGGAGAGCATTTTTCGCAGGCGGAATATCGGGAAAGCGAATCGACCGCCTTGTCGATTTGGCCGAAACAGAGCTGCAAAAGGGCGATATTGCGCCAAATTTCGGGCCAGCTTTTGGCGTATTGCGAAAGCGATTCGAGAATCGCGAGCCCTTTTTTCCAACGGGCTGAAACAACGTAGTTCGCCGCCATTTGAAAGGCTTCCAAGGCGGGGAAATCGGCCGGGCAGTTCGGGTTGAACGTCATTTCTTTCGCGATCAGCGGCAAATCGGACCGCAGTGCCCGAACATACAGGCTGAAACCGGCCTGGGCGGTGTGCTGAAACAGCTGAAGCTGCCGGGCGATGCAAAGCGCCGGGATCACGTTTCCGTCGGCGAGAGCCTTTTCTCCGACCACCAAAAGGCCGGTCAGCAGCGAACTGTGAATCGAGGTCTCTTCCCATTTTTCGATCCCGTCGATCATCGTCGAAATCGCTTCTTCCCATTGGTCGTTGAACGTATAGGAAATCGCGAGTTCGGAGCAGGCGAGAGGGTTGTCCGGCTCCCGCTCCCGAAAGGCTTTGGCCGTTTGGAGCGATTCGTCCCAACGTTCCGCCGCCCGGAGCATCGAAAGTTTTGCCGCAGTCAAACACGCACAATCGGGTTTGTTTTTTTCCAACCCCTCGATGTAGGCGAGGCAGGCGGCGTGCTGGTCGTCCTCCATCATTTTTTCGATTTGCTGGAGTTCCTTGACCAGGTCGGGGCAGCAGAACCGGATTTTTTTTCCCCGCCCGCCGGGACAATAAGAATAGGCGTCCAAAGACATAAAACGACTTTCTGAGGTTAGGAAACACTTCGGACCATAGAAATTTATGGGACCAGGAGTGCTAAAAAGAGAATAGGTTCGTATTAAATATTAAGGAATAAGGCACGCATTTTACCGCCGTTTTCCCCGAAGTGCAACCGCCCCAAACGAGAAACAAAAGCGGCCGCTTACGCGAAAGTTAGACGCAAATCCCCCAACTCCGTTCGCGTCATTTCGAGCGGAGCGAGAAATCTCACCCTCGCTGATCGAGATTAAATTCAGAGCCTTTTCGCGAGGGTGAGATTTCTCCTTGTGCGTTGCTCCAGTCGAAATGACTTGCGGGCAGCCGTTTGTCCACACAATAACCAACTTCAAAGTGTCGCAAAGTCCGGATAATTTTCAGCCGGATTCAGTATAAAGTCCCCCTTCAGAATTATGTGTCCTATTTTTCTCTAAATTCTTTTTTGAAAATATTGCCTACTTTACCGAAATTATGTAAAATGATCCCGCTTTATCGATTTTTCCGATTGCGAAAATAATTCAGGATATAGATTTTGGGGCATTTCGCGTCTTGAAATAGAGGCTGAAATGTTTGTGATAGGCAGAAAATGCCGACGTTAAGGAGCTTGCAAGAGCGAGAGATTCCAAATCGAGAAATTTTTGACGAAATTACCACGAGGGTTAATTACAGGCTATTTAAAATAAGGAGACACGGATTTTGACGATCGAAAAAGAAAGGGGGCTTTCCTTTTTCATAAGATGTCAAAAATCCGAAGCCGAATATCTTTATGATCAAAACCGCATTTCGATTTTTACATGCCGCCGATCTTTTTCTCGAACTCCCCGTCGAGGGAGTCGGGGAAAGTTCCGAGCCGATTGAAAAACGGCTGCTTTCCGCTCCGGTTGAAGCGGCCCGCCGCCTCTTTCAATTGGCCCGAGCCGAGGTCGTCGATTTCGTTCTGCTCAGCGGAAACGTCGTCAATCCCAACGCGTCCGGACCGGGACCGCTCCTTTTTCTCGTCGAACAGTTTCAGCTCCTCGCCGATGCCGGGATTCCCGTTTATTGGGCCGGAAGTTCGCTCGATGCTCCCGATCATTGGCCCGCCGCGATCTACCTGCCGGAAAACGTGCACGTTTTTCGAACCGCGAATGTCGAAGAGCAGCTCTTTTACAAAGGCAACATCCCCGTCGCCCGGCTGCTCGGCTTAAGCATCAATCACCCCCGGCCTGTCGTTCCGGCGGCCCAGTTTACCTCCGATTCGACGGGGTTGTACACGATCGTCGTCGCCAACGGAGAGGTCAACCCAACGAGCGCACGACGTTGCGGCATCCCGTTTTGGGCGTTGGGCGGAAGTGCCCAGCGAAAAACGTATCAGTTGGATCCCGTGAGGCCCAAGGCCGCTCCTGCCCCGAAGCAGGAACCTTTAAAACCGTTGTTCGGCGATCCGAAAGCGACTTGGAAGTCGACGGTCCGCTCTTCCGCCCCGATCGTCCCGCAGGACAACGACGAGTTGGACGATTTTACCAATCTGCCGGTGATCGTTCACTATCCCGGCCCGAGCCTGGCCCGAAATCCGGAGGAAACCGAACACTACGGAGCGACGCTGGTCGATGTCAGCCTTGATGGGATTACGACACTCACATTCTTGCCGACCTCGCCGATCCGATTTGTCGAGGAAAGGATCGAATTGGAGCCGGGTTCGAGTGTCAAGCAGTTGCGTGCGGAAATGATCAAACGGCTCGGGGAATTTCGGGCCGTCAAAAGCCGCGACGATTTGATGATTTCCTGGGTCGTCGATTGTCCGGGCGGGAATCTCTCGGTCGATCTCCGCAACACTTCCGTCGGAGAGCAGTTGCTCGAAGAGCTGCGAACCGATTATGGTATCGAGCCGCCGATCTGCTGGTCGGTTTCGATTACGACGACGCTCCCGGAAAGTTTTTCGACCAATTTGTACGATCAAAAAACGATTCTTGGCGATTACCTCCGGGCGATTCGACATTACCAAATGCATCCCTACGAACCGATCAACCTGCTCCCGTTTCTGCCGAAAGATTATAAGGACCTTCCGTTCGGAAAACGGCTGCCGCTCGCCCTGCCCGCGGAAGTGCATTCGGATGTCGTTTTGAAGCGGCTCCTCTCGGAAAATCCGGAAAAAGCGATCCGGCACCTCGAACGGGTCCTCGCGGAAAAAATCCGAAAACGTCGCCGCAAAGAGCTCCCGGTCAAAGAATCGGAGGAAACGACAACGACGGTCGAGCCGCTCCGTCGCCGGAGCCGACGCAAAACGAAACGGCTCTTGAAACAGTTGAAGCTGCGGCAACGGACCTTAAAAGGTGTCCTCCGCGAAGCCGCCGCCCTCGGCTGGGATCAACTCGGGAGCGAGGAGCCGCTCCGATCCCGTAAACACCGTTCCGCCCCGACGCCGCAAAAAGAGGAGGACGACTCTTGAAAATCCATTCTCTCGACATCGACCGGTTCGGTTTGTGGTCCGATTTGCATTTGACCAAGCTCGAAGGCGGGCTGAACGTCTTTTACGGACCGAACGAGGCGGGCAAAACCACGCTTATGGACTTCGTCCGATCGATCCTGTACGGAATGCAGGACAGCCGGTTGCGGTATGTCCGACCTCTCTCCTGGGAAAAAGAAGGGGAAAAGGAACGCAAAAAATCGCGTCGCGAACGAGCCCAGATGCTGTACGGCGGTTCCCTTTCGCTCGAATCGCCCGACGGGTTGTTCCAAATTCGGCGGACGTTCGACCCGGAAGATGAGCACATTCTTTCGGATCACACGCTCTCGATCACTTCGGCCGACACCCTGCAACGGGAAGCGGCCGTCCTCCGGATGATCGTCGCCGGGATCGACGAATCGACGTTCAACAACGTCTTTACCTTTGGGTTGGACGAACTCCGGAAGCTCGGAACCTTGGGCGACACCGAAGCGGCCGACATGCTGTTCCGGCTCAGCATCGGGCTCGATCGGGTTTCGCTCGTCGACGTCCTCAAATCGCTGACGGTCTCCCGACAGAAATTGCTCGATACGACCGGGGGAAGCAACGGGACGATTCAACAATTGCTTTTCCAACGGGAAAAACTGACCGAAGAACTGGGAGAATCGCGGGTCCAGGTTTGGGAATACACCCGACTTTTGACCGAGCAGCGCAAGCTCGACCGGGTCATACACCAACTGAACGAAGAACTTTCCGCTCTTCGGCACGAGGCTCGCATCAACGAAATCGCGAGAAACGTCCTGCCGATCTGGGACCGGCGATCGGTCGTTCGGGAAAAAATCGCGGAAATGGGGGCCGTCGCCGTCGTCCCGGAAACGGCCCTTCGCGAGCTTGAAGAAGCGCAAGGTTCGTTGGACAAGCGAAAAGGGCAGCTGCGCGACCTCAAAAATCAATACACCGAGGCAAGAAAAAAAATCGCCGAGGTTCCCGTCAACGAAAATCTCTGGCGGTTGGCCCCGCGCATCGAGATCATCCTCGAAGAGGAAGAGCGGATCATCGAACTCGACCAGCAGATCACGCAATTGGAAAACAACGCTTCGGCTTTCGAGCAGGAGTTGCTCGAACACGAAAAGCATTTGCGGTACGGTCGGAGGAAGACGGGCAACAACACTCGGGAAGCGGTCGCCTTGGACTATTCGAGTGCAAGTGCGGCCGGTTCCGCGGCAACCTATTCCGCTCCGCAAAAAGCGAAACCCGATTCCCAAACGGTCAAAGACCTCTCCGGCGGGACCGTCGCCCGATCGGCTCAGGCCTCCCGCGAGGGCCAAAAAAATCCGGCTGCCGAACCGATCCGCAATCTCGGCGAATACCGGGTCTATTCCAAACAGGTCAAGCGGACCAAATTCCGGTTGGCGCGGACGAAACAGTTGCACGAAGAGCTGCTCGAACGCTCCAAGGTCCTTTCCGAAACCATGAAAACGGAAATGGCCCGACGCGACAATCCCGATTTGCACGAAGCGTTGGAGCGGACGAGCGAAATGGTCTCCCATCTCCGGCGGCGGCAGGGGATCGCCCAACGTCTTGAGGAAATGGGGCAGGCTCATAAGGATTTCGACCGTCAAAACGCCTACCTGATCCAAAATCAAGGTGTTCCCTCCTGGGTCCTGGTTTTGCTCGGCGGGGCGGCGATTTGTACCGTCGTCGCGATCGTGATGAGTTTTACCAACGGGCTGCCTCCCTTTTTCGCCGGGATCGGCGGGATCGCCGTCGTCGCCGGGTTCGTCGGGAAAATCATTATCGAGCGGAGCAACAGCCAAAAGCTCGAACACAACCAGCGGCAGTTGACGCTGCTGCTTTCGCAAATCGATCATGCGAAACAGGAGGCCGCCGCGATCGACGCCCGCTTCCCGGCGGGCGGAATGTCGAACGAACTGCGGTTCCAATCGGCCCAAAAGGAGCTTGCTGCCCTCGAAAAGCTGATCCCGGTCGAAGCCCAGCGCAAGGAAACCCAACACCAGCTCAAGGAACAGGAACACCGCCTCGCCCGGGCGAAGGACGCCGCGCAAACGGCCCTCAAACGCTGGGAAGAATGGTTGAGCTCGGCCTCGCTCCCTTCGGATTGGACGCCGCAACAGATCCGGGATTTGATCGGACGGTGCGACAATGCGGGGGAAATCCGGAAAAACCTCGACCGGGTGTACGACGACATCAACCAACGGGTCCGGGATCTGCGGATCATCACCGACCGGATCGATCGGGTCGTCGTCGAAACGGCCCTCGTTTTCGCCGACGGGCTCAGTTACGTCGATGTGCTCGCGCAGGTCCGCAAACAGCTGACCGCGAGCGAAGAGGGAATGAAACGGCGGGCCAAGTTGACCGCGGAAATGAAAAAGCTCCGTCCCCAACGCCGCAAAACGCTCGCCGCGATTCAACAAGCCCGGGCCGATCGGCAGGAAGTCCTCCGGAAATACGGCGCCGATTCCTCCGAAGACCTCGTCCGATTGGTCGGTCGATACCGCGATCACCAAAAGCTCACCGAGCAGGAAGCCTCGATTCAACGGGAAATCAACGCCGCCCTCGCCGGTTATTGCCCGGAAGAGACGATCGCGACGCAACTCGAACCGGATAACCGCGCCCTGCTCGAAAACCGTAAAGAGCAGACCCAACGCCGCATCGAGGCGACCGAAGCCCATCTGCGGGAAGAGACCGAAAAACACGGCCGGCTCGGCTTGGAACTGCAACAATTGGCCCAAGACCAATCGGCGCTCAAAAAGCAACGGGAACTTTCGATCCTGAACGAAAAAATCCGCCGATCGGTGCACTCTTGGCAAGTGCAGGCCGTTTCGTGCCGGGTTATGGAAGATATCCGCAAAGCGTACGAACGCGAACGCCAACCGCAAGCTCTCGCCGAAACCTCCGATTATTTCCGGCGGCTGACGGCGGGCCGATACCAGCGGGTTTGGACGCCGCTCGGGGAAGATACCCTCAAGATCGATGACGCGGAATCCAACACGTTCGATGTGAGCCTGCTGTCCCGGGGAACCAGGGAGCAGTTGTTTATTTCGCTCCGGCTCGCTCTTTCGGCGTCGTTCGCGAGGCACGGCTCCGATTTGCCGCTGGTTTTGGACGATGTGATGGTCAATTTCGACACCCGCCGGGCTCAGGCGGCGGCGAGGGTTCTTTCGGAATTCGCCGAAGCAGGTCGGCAAATCATTCTTTTTACATGTCACGAACATATCTGCCGCATTTTCCAAAGAATGGACATCCCGGTCCGGATCCTGCCTGATTTTGGCGACACCAAAAAGGGCGTCCGGGTCCTGTTGCCGCTCTCAGTTCTTCAAAAACGGGAAGCGGCTCAAGCCACGAGAACGACCGCCGAACAGATCGCGCTTGAGCGAACGTTCGATGAAACCGAAGACGAATTGGAGCCGCAAGAGGAGTAGAGCGACTTTTGCCTGCAATACTCTTACCCGGCGGGTTCTGAAATTGCGGATAAAGTCGTTTCAGTTTGATTCGGGCGTCGTCGGTGGTGAACTGCCAGTCGACGCCCTTTTGACGTGAGTTGCAATCCGTCGCCCACGCCATCACTTCCTCACGCAATTCT
>JAVBQI010000047.1:0-22755 GCA_031549145.1 Thermoguttaceae bacterium
TATCACCACCCCACCCCCCAACTGTCCCGCCGCGTCGACATACCCTCCCACCTCCGCGCCGCTCCCCCACGCACGCGCACCCCTCACAACCCCCCCCGTTCCGGCCGCGGCTCAGATTCATTTTTTTCTGGAACTCAGGAACATGACCTTCTCCGCCCGTCTGCAAGCCGCGATCCTCGCCAAAAAGAACCCGGTCCTCGTCGGGCTCGACCCCCGGGTCGGCTCGATTCCCGATTCACTTTGCGATTCCGGGGAAGCCGATCCCGAGACGATCGCCGGAGCGTTCCAGCGTTTTTGCGAAGAGGTGATCGACGTTGTCGCCCCGCTGGTCCCCGCCGTCAAGCCGCAGGTCGCCTTTTTCGAACAATACGGGCCGTCCGGCATGTCCGCGTTGCGGAACATCGTCCGGTACGCCAACCGGCAAGGGTTGCTGGTCATTCTCGACGGCAAGCGGAACGACATCGGCTCGACCGCGACCGCCTACGCCCAGGGGATGATCGGCCCCGGCGAGAGCAGCCCTTGGGGAGCCGATGCGATCACGGTCAGCCCTTACCTTGGGGACGATTCGCTGAGCCCGTTCGTCGAAACGGCCCAGCAGCGCGGTGGCGGCGTCTTCGTGTTGGTCAAGACCTCGAATCCGGGCGGGGCGATGTTGCAGGATTTGATCGCCGAGGGGAAACCAGTGTACCGATATGTCGGGGATTACGTCCAATCGCTCGCCGAAAAAACGCGAGGAGCGGAGCCGGACCGAACCCGATACGGCTCGGTCGGGGCCGTCGTCGGAGCGACTTGGCCCGAGCAGCTCCGGGACTTGCGGGCGGCGATGCCGAACACCTGGTTTCTTATCCCCGGCTTCGGAGCCCAAGGTGGTGCGGCGAAAGACGTCTCCCCGGCGTTCGATGCCGACGGGCTGGGGGCGATCGTCAACAATTCGCGCGGCATTTTGTTCGCCTACCGTCGGGAGCCGTTCGCGAGCCGATTCGGTCTCGGGCATTGGCAGAAGGCCGTCGAAGCCGCGACACGCGAAATGATCGAGCAACTCCGGGCCGAGATCAAAATTGAATCGCCCCAAAAATAACAACTGGAAAGAAACGCAGCGCATTGACGGACCATTTCGCAAAATTGAGCGTCAGCACACCGTCAATGCGCTGAGTACGACTCCTTTCCGGTTGCTGTTTTGAATTGAGCTCCAATTAATTCTTTCCTTTGACCAGCGCTTCGATCTTGCCCATTGTTTCTTGAAACCGCTTTTCGGCGTCGGCGGCCTTTGATGGGGCGTCGCTTTTCTGTCGCTCGATCTCCTTTTCCCGCTTTCGCTCGGCCGTGATTCGTCGCTGTTCCTTTTTGGGTAACAGCGTAAACCGAACGCGGTAAGCCTGATACCCGGCCGCGATCTCCGTCGGATAAAGGGAAAGAAGCTCGGCTCGGAGTGATTCGGCGCTCGCGAACCCGTCGGGGGCGGCGTCGGCATCGCTCAGCTCCTCAAGCGCGATCGGGTCGACCGAATCGACCGAGATGTAGCCGGCCCCCGGAATGTAGCTCCGTTGGCCCGGCCGCAGACGGCGATACCGCCAAAGACGAATCGTTTGCGTTTTCGTCCCTTGCAGGATCGGGAGCAGGAATTTTTTCTTGAAGAAGAGCAAGGGATTTCTCTCCGTTGGTGTTTGACCTGCGCGGAGTACCGGCTAAATGAACAAACGATCACCCGATTTGCCAAAGGCCCATGCGAATCATGCTCTTGAGCGAAGTGGCGTTAAAGACTGCCGCCGGTTCGAAACCGCAATGCGAAAGGCAATGTTCGCAGCGAGGATCGTTGCCCGGTCCCAGCTTTTGCCAATCGGTCTGCCGCATCAGTTCCTCGAACGAATCGTAATGCCGGTCCGTAATCAAATAACAGGGCCCCTTCCAACCGGCGACGTTGCGTGTCGGATTCGCGAACGCGGCGCAGTCGAGATGCCGTTCCCCGCAGAGAAAGTCCATAAAAATCGGCGTCGTCGTAATCCGGTAACGGCTCATTCGCTCGCGGATCTCCCGAAATTTTTCGTAGGTTTCTTCCCGGCTGAGGAACAGCGAATCGTTTTGGACCGATTCGTAGCCGAAACCGGGAGCGAGCATGATTCCGTCGATTTTCAGTTCGCTGAGCTGTTTCGCGAGATCGACCAGGTCGTCGACCGTCGTTTCTCGGTACAGCGTCGTATTCGTATAGACAAAATACCCTCGTTTTTTGGCCGCCGCAAGACCGCGCATCGCTTTTTGAAAAACGCCCGGCTGTTCGACGATCCGGTCGTGTATCGCTTCCGGCCCGTCGAGATGCACGTTCCAATAAAGCCGGGACTTGAGTCGTTTGTCGGCGACCGTCTCGAATTGTTCGAGCTTCTCTTCGAGCAAAACCCCGTTGGTGCAAAGGTAAATGTGCTTGCCCCGCCGGAGCACGCCGTCGACCAGCTCGGTGATTCCGGGGTAAATGAGCGGCTCGCCGCCGCAAATGCTGACGATCGGAGCGGGGCATTCGTCGACCGAGGCGAAGCATTCCTCGAGCGACATCCGCTTGTGCATCGAATCGGCGTATTCGCGAATTCGCCCGCAGCCGCTGCAGCGGAGGTTGCAGGCGTGCAACGGTTCGAGCATGAGCACCAGGGGAAAACGTTTTTTTCCAGCCCATTTTCTTCGAAAAATGTAACGAGCCAACGCCGTGGTCAAAGAGAGAGGAAATCGCATCGGGATATGTTGAAAAGCTGTTCGGCAAAAAAGGTGTTTGAATAAAAAAGTTGGACATTCCGCATAATTAGTATAACAGGATGTCTCGGATCGACAAGAAACCCGCACGAGTATTGCCAAGCCGGGATTTAGAAACCGAGGAGCTGGAGGGCGGAGGTCGGGTTCCACTGGATTTGTTCAGTTCGGACCCGAAGAATCGGCTCCAAACCCGACAGCAACCGCAGCACCGAAACCGCCGCGTTCGTCAACGCCGCGAAAAACGACTTGCAATCCTCGTGAAGGGGCGACTTCCCCTGTTCCGCTTCGATCTGCTATAATTTCAGACTGTCCGGTCGTTTTCGGGAATTCGTTCCCGTCTCGTCAATTATTGCCCCGGACAAAAAAACCTTAAAAATCTTTACGGAAAACAAAAACTATGGCGGTTGTTGCAACACCTCGGGAACTTTCGGCGATCAACACGATTCGCGCTCTTTCAATGGACGCCGTGCAAGCGGCGAACAGCGGACATCCGGGGACACCGATGTCGCTCGCCCCACTCGGATACCTCCTCTTCAACGAGCAAATGACCTTCGACCCGGCGCATCCGAACTGGCCCGGTCGGGACCGCTTCGTCCTGTCCGCCGGACACGCTTCGATGCTGATCTATTCCCTGCTGCACCTGAGCGGCGTCAAGCAGCTCGACCCGAAAACCGGCCGACCGACCGCCGAGGAAGCCGTTTCGCTCGAAGATATCAAGCGTTTTCGTCAACTTGGGAGCAAGTGTGCCGGGCACCCGGAATACGGCCACGTTTCCGGCGTCGAAATGACGACCGGGCCGCTCGGACAAGGGGTCGCGACGAGCGTCGGCATGTCGATCGCCGCCCTTTGGTTCGCCGGTCGTTACAACCGGTCGAATTACCCGCTGTTCGATTCGAATGTGTACGCGGTCTGCGGCGACGGCGATATGATGGAGGGAATCAGCGGCGAGGCAGCCTCGCTTGCCGCACATTTGAAACTTTCCAACCTCTGTTGGATTTACGACGACAACAAAATCACGATCGAGGGGAACACCGACCTCGCGTTTTCCGAATGCGTCAAATGCCGCTTCCTCGCCTACGGTTGGAACGTGCTCAACGTCGAGGATGTCAACGATCTTTCGGCCTTGCGAGCCGCCTTGAACGAGTTCGAGACGACGACCGACCGGCCGACGTTGATCATCGTCAAAAGCAAGATCGCGTTCGGCGCCCCGAAAATGGAAGGCTCGCACGAAGCGCACGGAGCCCCGCTCGGAGAAGAGGAGATTCGGGCGACGAAAAAGGTTTACGGTTTGCCGGAAGACGAAAAGTTCGTCGTCGCCGATTCGGTGTACGCGACGTTCCGGGAAAACATCGGTCGAAAGGGAGCCGAGTCCTACGCGCTTTGGGAAAAAACTTTCGCGGCCTACCAAAAGGAATTTCCGGCGCTCGCGGAAGAGTTGAAGCGGATCGCGACCGGTGATTTGCCCGAGGGTTGGGATGCCGGGCTGCAACCGTTCCCGGCCGATCCGAAAGGTATGGCCTCGCGGATTTCGAGCGGGAAGGTGCTCAACCAGGCGGCCAAGAATATTCCCTGGATGATGGGAGGCAGCGCGGACCTTGCCCCCTCGAACAAATCGGACCTGACGTTCGAAGGGGCGGGGGACTTTTCGACCGCGAATCCGACGGGACGAAATTTTCATTTCGGGATCCGCGAGCATGCGATGGGCGCGGCGACGAACGGAATGGTGCTGTCCGGCTTGCGGGCATACTGTGCGACGTTTTTCGTGTTCGCCGATTACATGCGACCGGCGATCCGGCTCGCTTCGATCATGCGGATCCCGACGATGTTCGTCTTTACCCATGATTCGATCGGGGTCGGGGAAGACGGGCCGACGCATCAGCCGATCGAGCACCTCGCCTCACTCCGGGCGATCCCGAACCTGAACGTGCTTCGTCCGGCGGATGCGAACGAGGTTTCGGAAACGTACAAAATCGCTTTGCAATCGCGGACAACCCCTTCCGTGCTGGTCTTGACCCGACAAAATTTGCCAACGATCGACCGGGCGAAGTACGCCCCGGCGAGCGGGACGGCAAACGGGGCCTACGTGCTCGCCGATGCGGCCGGCGGGAAGCCGGAATTGATCCTGATCGGGACAGGCAGCGAGGTCGGCCTCTGCCTTTCGGCTTACGAAAAGCTGAGCGGCGAGGGAATCAAAGTCCGGATTGTCAGCATGCCGTGCTGGGAGCTTTTCGAGCAACAGTCGCTCGAATACCGCGAATCGGTGCTGCCGTCCTGCGTCGCGGCCCGGGTCGGCGTCGAACTCGGAATCGAACAGGGCTGGTCGAAGTACCTCGGCCCTCAAGGGCGTTTCCTCGGGATCAACGAATTCGGGGCGAGTGCTCCGGTCGGCGATTTAATGAAGCATTTCGGCATCACGCTCGAAAATCTTTGCGCCTTGGCCAAAGAAGCCCTCGCCGCCGGGCGGCAGTAAGAGACGGTCGTAATACTGCGCGATTAGGACCTATAACAAACAGTCTTTACAATCGTCCTTTTTTACTACGGAATACGCGGAATAACGGAATAGACGGAAAGGTAAAAATTCCGTGTTTTCCGTCTTTCCGTGTGTTCCGTAGTAAAAAACAGACAACGAAAATGTTCGATTTTTTGCGTAATTGTAAAGGTCGTTTTGATACGGTTCCTTAATGAAATGGCCAACGTCAACCAAAAAAGGAGACACATCATGTCGCAACGCTTGTTTTTCCATCTTTGGCTTCTTGGTTTTTTCTCGCTGTCTCTTGCATTTTCGGGAATAACCGACCTTCGGGCGGCGGAGCCCGCCTGCAACATCGCTCTCGGCAAGGCCTACACGCTGACGCCGGAGCCGAATTACAAGCATTGCACCGATCCGGGGGATATGGTCCAGTTGACCGACGGGGAAACGACGGCGGAACATTTCTGGACGCAACCGGGGACCGTCGGCTGGGAGCGGACCCCTTTTGCCGCGATCACGATTGATCTCGAACGGGTCGAGCCGATTTCCGGCGTCGAAATGACCTCGGCCGCAGGGCAAGCCGGCGTCGCCTGGCCGTTGGCCGTCTTTATTCAAACGAGCGACGACGGGGAAACCTTCCGCGAAGTCGGGGAACTGCTCTCCCTCGACCGCGAAGCCCACGGCCCGCTGCCGGAAGGGTACGCGATTCGTTGCTTCTCGACGAACGCGCTCGCGACGCGGGGACGATTCGTCCGGTTCGTGCTCATCGCTTCCGGCTCCTACCTTTTCGTCGACGAAATTCGCGTTTTTCGCGGGAACGACGCCCTGTTGCAAGGCCCTTCGACGGGAACTCTCGTTTCGAACGATCCCGCGAAGTTCGTCCAGCAGACGCGAATGCGGCTCGCCCTGCATCGCCGTTATGCCGCCGACCTCGCGAATCTGCGCAAGCTCCTCGCCGAAGCGTCGCTTGCCGCAACCGTTCGCGAAAACCTGACCGCCCGGCTCGCCGGGATCGAGAAAAAAATCGCCGCGGCGTTCGCGACCAAAGCGCCGCCGTTCGACGCCTCGGGCGAAGGTTTCCGGGCGATCTTGCCGATCGGGCCGCTACACGGAGAGATTTTTCAAGTGCAAGCCGCCCTTTGGGACGCCCTCGGTTTGGACTTTCAATCCGTTCCGGTCTCCCCTTGGGATAAGGCTGTCCTGATCGGGCTTCCTCCGGGAAAAAGCTCCGAAGGCCAACAGGCGATTGAAGTACACGCGATGCAGGGGGAATATCGGGCGGCCGCGTTCAACCTTTACAATTCGTCGCAAGAGCCGCTTGAACTCTCGCTCCGGATCGAGGGGATCCCGGCGGCAACGGAGTTGACGGTACACGATGTTCCCTGGACCGATACGAACCGCTTCGAACCGGTGTTGGCGGCCTTGCCCGAACTCGCCCCGCAAAACGGAACGTATCCGATCACGGTGTTGCCCGGACTGCCCAAGCAAGTTTATTTGACGTTTCGTCCGAACAACCTGACGCCGGGAAAGTACGCGGGCGCCTTCGTTTTGGAGTCGGCCGAAAAGAAACCGCTCGATTCGGTTTCTTTTACGCTGCATGTTTGGCCGATGCGGTTTCCGGAAAAAACCTCGCTCTTGCTCGGCGGCTGGTCTTACACCGACGGCGATGGAGCGTACAGCGTCAACCCGAAAAATAGGGATTCGTTCTTGAAGCATTTGCAGGAACGCTTCGTCAACGCGCCTTGGGCGAGGCCTTTGGTCGTGATGTCGTTCGAAATCGACAAAGCGACGAAAACCGTAACGCTCGACACGAAAGAAATGGACGATTGGCTCAAGCAATGGCCCGCCGCCCGCGAGTACTGCATCTTTTTGAGCGTCCCTGCGGCGATCAAGGACGTCAAGCATGATGCCCCGGAATTCGAGGCTCTTGTCGGCGCTTGGACCAACGCCTGGGTCAAACATTGGCGGGAAAAAGGGATCGAACCGGACCGGATCAACCTGCTGGTCGCCGACGAGCCGGGGCTCGATTTCGATCTTTCGCCCATGTACGCCTGGGCGAGGGCGATCCGCAAGGCGGAACCACGACTCCGACTTTGGACCGACCCGGTGTATAAGGATCCGGCGAAGGCCCCGACCGAGATTTTTGAAGTGAACGACATCATTTGTCCGAACCGTCCACAATGGTTGGAAAATCGCGCCGGCTTCGACACGTTTTATTTCGACTGGCAGCGCAAAGGGAAGACGCTGCAACTTTATTCCTGTTCCGGCCCGGTCCGGCTGCTCGATCCGTACTCGTATTTTCGTTTGCAGCCGTGGGAATGTGCCCGGATCGGCGGGACCGGCTCGTTTTATTGGGCGTTCGGCGACGGGGCCGGGTTCTCGTCCTGGAACGAGTATGCCGCGACGCGGGACATGTACACGCCGTTGTTTATCGACCCGGCCGAGCCGACGGTGGTTGCCGGGAAGCAAATGGAGGCGATTCGCGAAGGGATCGAGGATTACGAAACGATCCGGATGTTGCAAGACGCGATCAAGCGGCGAAAGGCGGAAGGGAAGCCGACGGCCGAAGCCGAAACCGTGCTCCGGGAATCGATCGAGTCGGTGTTATACGCGGAAGGGGTCGATAAGATTTTCTGGAAGGAGCCCAAAGACCGGACTCTCGCCGATCAGGCCCGGGTCCGAATTCTTGAGGCAATCCGACAGTTGGGGGAGTAACGGAAAATGTGAAATGCTCTGGAAAGGCGCCGTAATCTGAACGACATTTCATCCCACAGCCCTTGGGAGATCGAAACATGAAACCGCAACCCTCGGAATCTTCGGCTTCGCCGGTTCGTCGTTCGCCGCTACGGCACCTTCGACGTCTCGGCGGGTTCCTGCTGCTCGCCGTGCCGCTTTATGGAATCTTATGGTTTTGTTCGCCGGTCTATCATGTGTTCATTAACAAGAGCGTGACAGCATGTCACAACAACATGCTGAATGTCGCCTGGGCCGTTTCCATGGCCGCGGGACACAAAAAAGGCGGCCTGCCGGCCTACACGGTCGATGCCGAGGGAAATCCGCTTCACAGTTGGCGGACATTGATCCTTCCCTATATTGAGGAAACGTCGCTCTACAAAAAGATTCGCCTGGACGAACCGTGGGACAGCGAATACAACCAGCAATTTCACGATATCATCCTCCGTTTTTATCATTGTCGAAGCGATCACGAAAACCGGGATAATCCGACGACGAACTACTTTTTGGTCACCGGGCCCGGTTCGCTGTTCGACGGCAGCAAGCCGACTCATGGCGAAGATTTTCCCTCCCGCGATTCGGCCTCGGAAACCCCGCTGCTGATTGAAAGCTCCCAAAGCGTTCATTGGATGTGTCCCGAAGATGTCTCGGCCGCCGATTACGCCGCCGATCGCGTGTCTCCAGTGTCGCCCTATCACCGTAACATCGTTTACACGGATTTGCGGCCGGAAATTCTTTTCCAACCCCCTTGGTGGTCATATTTCTCTTACACGGAATTGTTTTTCGGGCATATTCTGCCGGTTGCTCTTTTGTGTTTGATTTCTCTCGTCACCGTTCTGCAGTTCGTCCGCTTTTTTTGGGAATTGCCGATCTTCGGAAATCATTTCGAATCTGACCAGCAGCCGGAAGAGCCATCGCCCGGCTCTGGTGACGGGAACGCGTGATCGAACCGTACTGGTCAGAACCCCGCTCGACCAGCCCGAGCTCTGGAAGATGATTGCCCCATGCCTAACTTGTGCGACCGAAGCGATCCGCCAGTTGGGGGAGTAACTTATTGCTGAACCCCAGTTATAAAACGAACTCTTTTTGCAACCGTCGCGAGCGGTTGTGTTTTCTAAATTCGCCCTGAAAGGGCGGCGCGTAACAGCCCAGGGCAAAGCGAAGCGCCGCCCTGGGATAAGGAACGCACACACCAATTTCGCCCTGTAAGGGCGACGCAAAACCGCTATTCCCTTGCCCCTTACAGCTCATCACCCAGGGCGGCGCCTTCGGCTCTGCCCTGGGCTGTAACGCGCCGGCCTTACAGGCCGGGGAGCGGAAACGGACGTTTGACATTTTTGCGAGACTCTCGAAATGAGCTCAATTTTTTGCTGGATATCCTTATTTTTTCAAACCCCATTTTTTATTGATTTCCTTTTCGAACAGGGTGAAATATCCCAGGAAAGCACCAGCGGAACAAAAGAAGAAGAGAACGTAAATGAACAGGACGGCCAACTCGGCTTCCGGAAATCGCGTCAGCGTTTCCCGGAGCGCGAACCAATTGACCCAACCGTAAAAGAACATGAAAAACAAGCAGGTGAATCCCCAGCCGAGTTGTCGGACCTTCGGCTTGCCCGCGATGTATTTCGCGAACAACGCAAATCCGAGGAGCGAAACGCCGATAATCACATAACCGACCCAGGGATTCGGCTGCATGAGGCCCAGCATCACCGGCAAAGCGGAAGTGCTGAAAATCAGGGCGCCCATCCCGATCATGTCCGCGCCGAACCGCGCTCGAAGCGTCGCTTTGTCCGACGGCATTTCTTTTTTGCCGAGAACGACATCCAAAATATCCGGGATCAGCGGCGGGTATTTTTCCACCCCTTCGTCCGAGGCCATTTCCATACCGCGAATGTAGAGAAAGGTGAACATAAACAACAAATACAGGTACAGCAGCACGACAAAGCCGAGAACGCACCACCCAAAAACCGGGGAAGGGATGTTTTGAAGGATGCTCCATTGGAATTTCAAGAGGCCGAACGCTCCGCAGCATACGAGGAAAAACGCAAAGGCGAAACATAACCGCAACGATGCCTTGGACAACCGGCTATTCTCGAGTGGCTTTTGCGGAGCGGATATCCGCCCTAAATCTTCCTCGATGATCCGCCGCCAATATCGATTGACAAACAACGCCCCGAAAAGGATGTTGTAAAAAAACAGGAGCGCCAACACGAAAATCCAGGCGGTTTTCGCGAGAATGGAAATGACTTCCGTCGGAAAACTCATGATGAAAAAATACGCGCCCATGAGAAACAGCGCGATACCGGCCGAAATCATTCCTTGAAAGATCAGGTACCGTCGACTGCGGACCGTCGGCGAATTGCGAATCTGTATCAAAGGACCTTTGGTTCCGACCCAAATCGCGGCGATCGGCAAGAGGAGGGAGACGAAACCGAGCCAGATCATCCCAACGAGCCAGGAGGCGAGACCGACACCGGCCCAGCTCAACCCTTTCCCGAAAACACTCCCGGTCCCGGCGGTTCCGGTCGTCGCGGCAACGGCGTTCGAGGCCGTCGCGACGGTAATCGCCGGCAACGCCGCCAACACGGCCAGTGTAAACCCCGCGTCCGGGCGAAGCGTTTCCAAGGCCGATTGGACGAGATTTTGCACTTCTTCCGTCAAATACGACCTGCCGCGAACGAGCCGTTGGCGGACGTTGTCTTCCGATATTTCCAACGCCGCCGCGATTTCCGAAACCGACTGCTCCTGCCGGTAAAACATGACCAGCGGCTCGCGATACGTTTCCGGAATCTTTTCGAGCGTCGCCCAAAGCAACGCCGCCTGCTCTTCCCGCTGGAGCCGGATGCCGAGGTCGGGATACGTCGTTTTTTCCGGCAGTTCTTCGAGGGATGTGGGACACTTGGCGAGTCGCTCTGTCTCCGTTTTCCGACGCCAATTATGCGACAAATTCCGGGCGATGCCGCACAGCCAGGCGGGCAGTTTTTGCGGGTCGCGGAGTTCCTTCAAGTTCAACCATGCCGCGACGAATGTTTCCTGGGCCAAATCCTCGCTCTGCTGGAGGTTGCCGCTCACGCTGAACGTGACCGCCGAAACCATATTCTGGTACCGCCGTACGATTTCGCCGAACTCTTCCCGAGTGGTCGGAACCACAATTTCAGGACGATTAACCCCGGATTCGCTCATTTTTCACTCCTTGCAGACTTGCTTCATTTTACACTCACGATGTTCCTTTCTATAACAATGTGGTCGAAAAAGGAGGTTCAATGACAAAAAACCGCGGACGGTTACAGAATCAAGATGTGTAACCGCAAGGGCAAGCTCGATGCTTCCGTTCGATTTTCTTACCGCTTCGTCGGCGTCAGCGTATCGAGGAAGTGACGCAGTTTCGCGTAGTAACCGTCGGGCGGCGGGGTGTTGTGTCCGCCGTCCGGGATCGGTTCAAACGTTTTCGAACGCCCGGCGGCCGCCTCGAAAAGACGTCGGCCCTGCTCGAACGGGATCAGGGTATCGGCCGTTCCGTGCGAAAGGAACAGCGGGCCGTCGTATTTCGCGATCTTCTCGATCGAAAGGAGCTGTTCCCGCAGGAACCAACGGGCAGGAAAAAACGGGATCATTTTCGCCGACATATCCGGCAGGGATGTGAACGTGCTCTCGACGATCAGGGCTTTGGCCCCTTCGCCGGCCGCGAGGTCGATCGCGACCGCCCCGCCGAGTGAGCGGCCCATCACGATGATTTCCGGCTCCGCGATCTTTTCCCGCTCGGCGAGCCATTTTCTCGCCGCCCGCCCGTCTTCGAGAATCCCCCGCGCGGTCGGCTTCCCCTCGCTTTTGCCGTAACCGCGATAATCGTAAACGAAAACCGAAACCCGGAGCTCTTCCCGCAGCATCTCCCCTTCGGTTCCCCAGTCGGCGACGGTCCCGCCGTTGCCGTGCGAATACAGGACCGCCCCGCGCGAGGCCCCCGAATCGGGATCGACATACGGAAAATAAAGACCGTGCAACAGGCTGCCGTCGGCTGTTTTGAAAAACGCCTCTTTACAATCGGGAAAATGCGGCCGCCAATGGGCATCCAATTTCGTGGGATGCAACAACATTTTCCGGGCGATAAAATCCGCTTGTAAGCAAAACACGACAAGAAAACCGAGAAGAAAATAAGGTAGCCGAACGCGTCGTTTGGGTTTCGGCTTTTGTTCGGGCATGGGGGTAGAGAATAGAGAATAGAGACTGTCAAGCGACCATCTGTTTCGATTATAGCGAAAAAACTTGTTTTTCGCAGCATTCTTGAAAAACCGATTGTTCGGGGGCCTGTAAAAAAAGTTAAACCGGTAACGATTCTATTCGATATTCCTTTCGTCGGGTTAATTCGGTCTTATTGCGGATCGCATGCGCATTCCCGTTTTTTTGCGCAGCCCTTTTTTATCGTTATCGAAATAAGCATAAAGGATTGTCAATTATGAAAACATTGGCACGGAAAAGCCGTGTTGTCGCCTTGGTTCTCGCATTGGCGTTGGCTCCCACGGGACTGATTTTCGGAAGTGAAACCTGCGGGATTGCATCTTGCTTCGCGAATTCTTGCGGCGGTTGCGGAAATGCCGACTGTAACGGCTGTAACGGTTGCGACATCGCCTGCGACCTCGGCTGTTCGGGAAATTCGATCTGTGGCAGCAAGCTTTTTGGAATTTACCCGATCGAGGAACGGGATGATCTGGGCTACAACATTTATTTCGGCGAAGGTTGTCAAAAAACGGCCGTTTGGGTCGGCGGCTGGGCCGAATCGGGGATCATGGGGAATTCCCACGGATCGCGGAGCAACGGGCCGATGCACACAGAAGGGAACAACCGGACCGATTACAATTTGGACCAGCTCTACCTTTTCGCCGAAAAAGAGCTTGATACCTCCAACGGTTTCGACTGGGGCTTCCGCCTTGATACGCTTTACGGAACGGACGGACCGATCACGCAAAGTTACGGCGACGAGTCGTTCGATTACGGCTGGGGTTCCAATTCCGACGGCTACGGTCTTTCGCTTTACCAAATGATCGGGGCGGTCGGTTATAAAAACCTGACGGTCCGGGGCGGAAAGTTTTATACGCCGATTGGTTGGGAAGGGGTCGCCTCCCAGGGGAATTTCTTTTACTCGCATTCCTACTGCTATTGGATCGAACCGTCGACGCATGTCGGGTTTACGGCCGATTACGCCTTGAACGACAAGCTGACGCTGATCGGCGGTTGGACGGCCGGTTGCGAAAACGGGTTTGAAAACCGGTTCGGCGACAACGGAATGTTGTTCGGTGCGATTTGGAACGCGACGGAAAATTCCACTTTTTATTACTATACGATCAGCGGAAAAACCCACAACGGCTGGTTGACGGACCTGGACGATTACAAACTGGGACAGGATGTCGATTACCAGGACTATTGGGTCCAATCGCTTTGCTGGGAATGGGCGCCGACGGATCGCTTTACCTACGTGATGCAGTACAACGTCCGAAACGACTCGCTGTACGAGATCGGAACCGGAGCGCGATCGAATTACAGTTCCTACGGCATCAACAACCATTTCCTGTATCGCATCAACGATTGCTGGGGAATCGGCTTGCGGGCGGAATGGTTGCGAGACAACGGCGGGTACGGCTATATCGACCCGAGCGGCGATTCGGCCAACTATTACGAGACGACCTTGGGGCTCAAATGGGATCCGAACAAGCATTGGAGCATTCGGCCGGAGATCCGGTACGACTGGGCCGACGGCGCGGCGAAACCGTTCGACGACGGAACGGCAAGCAACCAGCTTTCGGCCGGCCTCGGCGTGTTGCTCGTGTTTTAGGGTAAAGCCTTATTCCGAGAAGAACGAAAACAGAGCCGCGTGCTGTGCACGCGAAGTATTCGGTCGATGCCGGGACTTCGCGTGCACGGCACGCGGCTCTGTTTTGTATGAGTTTATTTTGGCGGGAGCCAGACCGGGGTCAACGGTACGCGGTCCCCGATTGGGCTTCAAGTGCGGCGAGATGGGCCGCCAAATCCTGTTGGCTCGGGTCGAATTGCAGCGAATTCCTGTAGTTGATCACGGCCTGGTTGATTTCGTTCGTGCTTTCCCGGAGATAACCGAGTGCTCGATGCGCCCTCGCGTTTCTCGGCTCCAAGGCGACGGCGGCGGCCAGATAATCGATCGCTTCGTGATTCCGGCCGTTTTCCTGAAGCAGTCGGGCATATTCGATCTTCGGATCGGCCCGGTCCGGACTCAAAAGCGTCCATTGTCTTAGCAATTCCAACGCCTCTTCTTTCCGATTCTGCTCCATAAGCCAAACCGACAGCCCGCGGTAGGCCGAGGCGTGGTTCGGGTTCTTGCTCAAGGCGATTCGATAATACTGTTCCGCCTGCGTATACTGCGTTGCATCGCGATTGATACGGCCCAATTGGTGGTGCACGGCCGCGATGTTGTAATAGGCGTCCGCATCCTCCGGATTCGATTCAATGTTAGATTGGAAGGTTTGCAAAGCCTGGGCATATTGGCCCTCGGTATACAATTGCACTCCGGACGAGTTTCGATAATGAGAATGAAACGAATTGCAGCCCGAGAGCAGAAAAATCGGGACGCAAAGCAGCAAAATGAGATGTTTCATGATTCGAAAATCAAAATCAGGTTTCGATAAGACTGCGAATCATACGAAAAGCGACCCCCCAAAGTCAAGAGCGATTGCAGGGCGAAAATCCCCGTTTAGCCGAGCGGCGCAGACGCCGGTTTTTTCTGCTTTGCCTATTTTAACAAAATCAGCCCCGTTTTTCCCGTTCCAAAACGGCTTCAATCACGGGTCGGGGGAGAAAACTGTCGAACACCGTTTGATCGGCGACGGAAGAAATTTCTTTGATGAGGGAGCTTGATACGTGGGCGAGCTCCCCGTCGGCGATCAGAAACAGCGTTTCGACGTCGGGAGCGAGCCGGCGGTTGGCCATCATCATGGTCAATTCGGCCGGAATGTCGGTGATCGGCCGCACGCCGCGAACCATGATTCTCGCCCCGCACTGTTGGACGAATCGAACCGTCAGCCCTTCGTAGGTCTTAACCTCGATATTCGCAAGGTGTTCGGTCGATTTGCGGATCAACTCGACCCGCTCCTCGGCGGAAAACCAGGAGGTTTTGTCCCGATTGATCCCGACACCGACGATCACCTGATCGAACAAGCGGCTAACCCGCTCGACGACATTGAGGTGTCCCAAGGTAAACGGGTCGAACGAACCGGGATAAACGGCAATACGGCCTGCAAAGGACATGAGAGACAGAGGTCAGAGCGCAGGGAGCCGCGGCCAGTGGTCGCGAAGTCCCATGTCACAATTCTTAATTTTTAATTCTTAATTGCTACTCTACACGGAAAAAGCCGTTTTGTCAGTAGGGCATCGATTTTCAGTGCGCGTCACTACGCCTGCGACGGGCGAGATCGATGCGTCGCAACAACACGTCAAAAACGAACAAACCTAGCGCGGCGGTCAACAAATACGGCCAAAGCGGGACGATTTTCCAGGCAATGCGATTTTCCTCCGGTTCGAACAAACTTTCCGGCGTCGGATCGTACCGCCCGCCGCTCGAATCGGCGATTTGTTGCAGCAGCGCGGTGTTCGTCGGTTTCAAACGCAACTCTTCCGGAGACCCGACCATCACCCCGCGCGACTGCGAGGCGACCGTCGTCTCACCGCTTCGCAACGCAATTTGAGCATGGTACCCGCCGCGATGTGCGGCCGGGAACGACGCTTCGTACCGGCCGGGGGCGCTCGGTTCGAGCGTCAATTCCTCCCGCGAAAGGTCCGGACCGATCACGGTCAGCGTCCCTTCCCCTTTGTTGATATATCGGTCCAAATCGTCGACGGCATCGAGCACGATCCCAACCTGAGAGCCGCGACGTTCCAATTCGATCATCGTCCCTCGCGTTTGCGAAGTGCGCATCGTATGCCGAACGACCTGGGCCCAGAAGCTCGCGAACCCTTCCCAAACGGTCCAGTCGGCGGCCCAGCGGTTTTTCGCGTCGGACGTAAACGCCGTCGACATTCCCAGCCCGTAACGCCACCAAACGAGCAGCGGCTCGCCCGATTCGGTCGCGAGAATGAACTGGCTCGTCGGTTTCGCTTTCGTCACGACAAACCCGAGCAGCGGCGGAGCGGTTTCGAGCGGTACCCCGGCGAGAACCTCGGTCGGCGTAATCGTAACCGGCACAAACGGCTCTTCGTGTATCGAGGATTTGGCGGCGATCATCGTCTCCCGCGCGAAAATCTGCGGGATCGCCTGCGGATCGTCGCAGCTGTAATGCCGTCCGCCGCCATTGGTCGCGATCCCCTGCAAGAGCTCGTTGTCGGCCTGTCCGACGCCGACCGTCGAAACGGTGATCCTCGCGTCGACCATCTGCCGGACGATCCCTTCGAAGTCCCCCGGCTCGCTGTACCCGTCGGTCAAAAGAATCACATGCTTGAGCTTCGCGCTGACGCGATTCAATTGATCGAGGGCATCGACCAACGCCGGATAAATGCTCGTCCCCCCCGCCGCTTCGATCGTGCTGATCGCCGAGTTGACCGAGGACGGGGAGGAGACGTTTTGAATCGGCGTGATCAGGTAGGTCGCACCGTCGAAGGCGACGACGGCGACGAAATCCCGGGGCGTGAGGAGTTCGACGGCGCTTTTCGCGGCGTCTTTCGCCATTTCCATTTTTTCCCCCCCCATCGACCCGGAGCGGTCGATCACCAGGCACATCGCCAAACTCGGTTTCTCCTTTTCCTTCTCCGGGTTGCAGGAAACCGGGAGCACTTCTTCGAGCGGCGTCTTCGAGTAGCCTCCCAACCCGAACGATTGTTCGCCGCCGAGCATGAGCAACCCGCCGCCGAGATCGCGGACGTAAGTGCGGAGCAGGTCCATTTGCCGGATCGAAAACGACGTTGCCGGGACGTTCGAAAGGATCACGGCTTCGAAATTCTCGAATTCCTCAAGCGTGCGCGGCATCCCTTCGGTCGGGCGAATCTCGGTCTCGATTTCCTGCTGCCTCAGGGCGGCGGCAAAATCGCGGACGGTGTTCGGCTCGCTTTCGATCAGGAGCATCCGGGGTTTTCCGCCGACGAAAATCAGGCCCGAGGCGGTGTTGTTGTCGATGATCGTATCATCCGGCGATTCGACGGTCGCGGAATACTCAAGCTGCCGGCGGTCGGTTACGCTTTGTTGAAAACGAAAGACGTTTTTGCCGATTTCGAGCGACCGGTTTTCCTCGACGATTTTGAACCCTTCCCGAAAGACGGCGATTTTTCCTTCCGATTCGCGATTGCTTTGAACGACGACCTCGATCGTGAACGGCTCACCCTGCCGGACTTGCGGGGGGATGTTGAGTTCGGCGAGCTGCACCTCTGGCGTTTCGGCGGCGGGCAGCGGCACGGTCGCGACCGGGACGCCCCCTTGAATCACGGCCGCGAGGGCGTCGCCGACCGTTTCGTTCCCGTCGGAAAGAAGGACCAGCAGTGGGACGCGATCCGGCGGGAGCATCGCGATCGCCGGTTCGATCGCACGGGCAATGTCGGTCGCGGCATCGTCGTTTTTCCCTTTTGTTTGTTCTCCAATTGCCTCGTCTTCGTCCCGGGATTCGATTTTTGAACCCAATTCTCTTTTTCGCACGGTTCCGGCGAACGGGAGAATCGCGATCGGCGTCGTTCCGGCGGCCGCCTCGGCCCGTTTGAGATACTGCTCGGCGATCTCCCTCGCGCCGGCGTCGATACTACGACTTTCGTCAACCAGGAAAACGACCGTTTTTTCGTGCGTCGGCAACAACAGCGTCAATCCGGCGAGGGCCAACACGAGCAGCGTGAGAATCAGCGATCGCACGAAGAGCGAAGCCCGCCGCTGCACGCGGGAAAAATCGACCAGGCTTCGCCGATACGCCCAAAGCAGCACCGCCAAGAGCAGCAGTCCGAGCAGATAATAAGGATGCGTCAGTTCAAGGACCATGCGAGAGGCGGGGCGGATTCAAAATTCGTTGCTGTTTTGTGATTCGGCATCTTCCGAGACCGGAACGGCGGGTGCCGGGGCGACGGCGTCCCGGACGCAGCGCATCGCCGAAAATAGTAAAACGGCGAGCAGTAGCACGACCGGCAGGAGCATCATCACGATTCCCGGTGAGCGATTGTACAGCATCCAAAAATCGGGGCCTTGAGATTTGCGCACGACGGTTTTCTCAGGAGCAGAACGGGAAATACTCAATACATTTTGTAATTATACTAAATCCGACCGGCGGACGCTATTGAGCCTCCGGATTCTTCAAGAGAATTGTAAAGTCGAGCGCGGCAAACAGCAGCCCGAAGCGTGAGCGCCGGGTTGGTCCCGCATTTCCGCATTGGAAAACCGGGCGCTGACGCTTCCGGCTGCTGCCCGATTCGATACTTTTTCCAAAATCTCGACTATGCAATCGTCCTGTCCGTTTCTTCAGAATGTGCATCCCGTTGCCCTGATTGGCAGAGCGGGCTAAAATACGTTTTTCTTTTCGACAAATCAATTTTACTTTTAAAAATGGAAATTCTGATCGGAATAACCGGGGGGATCGCCGCCTACAAAACGGTGACGCTCGTCTCTCGGCTGGTGCAAGCGAATTACGGCGTTTCCGTGATTATGACGGAATCGGCGATGCGGCTGATCGGCCCGAAAACCTTCGAAGCGATTTCCGGTCGTCCGGTCGAAACCTCGCTTTTCGACTCGCCGCGATCTCATGCCCACATCGAAATTCCCCGGGCGGCCCAACTTTTTTGCGTCGCACCGGCGAGCGCGAACTTTCTCGCAAAAGCCGCCCACGGCATTGCCGATGATCTGCTCAGCACGGTTTATCTTTCCTTCGTCGGGCCGGTCCTTTTCGCCCCGGCAATGAACGCGGCGATGTGGGAAAAACCGGTCGTGCAGCGCAACGTCCGGCAATTGCTCGCCGACGGCGTCCGGATGATCGGCCCCGAAGCGGGGCACCTCAGCTGTGGCGAAACCGGGCCGGGCCGCATGTCCGAACCGGAAGCGATCTTCCAGGAAATCACGCGAATGCTGTAGGGGCCGAAGATGTCCGAGTCGGATAGGGCCGCCGTTTTCTTACGGGCGAGGTTCCGATTCGATGATTTTCCGAGGGGCGACGCGTATGACTTGCACTGTCTGAGATACCGAAACCGAACTTCGGGTCAAGGCTGTCGACTGTAGGCCGTAGGCTGTAGGGCCCGAATTCCAACCGTTCCCTACAGTCTACAGCCTATAGCCTTGCCGCGGTTTCAGGCTTCCATTGAAAAACAAGGCAACGCATCTGAGACAGTCCAATTACAAGAAACCGTTTTCTTTGTACCAGAGCGTTGTCTGATCGAGCCGTTCCTGCAACGACTTGCCCGGAACGAAACCGAGTTGCTTTTGCGCTTTCCCGCCGTCGCAAATCCAAGGGCCGCACAAAGATTCTTTCGCCTTGTTCCAATCGAGCGAGACGCTGCCGCCGGAAATCCGTTTGATCACTTCGCAGTACAGCCCGAAGGCGAGGACGGCGATCGGTGGGCAGCGAAAGACGAACGTGTGCCGCAATTCCAAAGAATGTCCGATCATTCGCCCGAACTCGGCGAAGCGGACGTTTTCCCCGCAGTTCGCGAAATAAATTCCTTGTCCGGTCTTTTCACTTTCGGGAGTGAGATGCTCTCCCCGTTCCGGAATCCGGATGAGCAGCTCGGCCAAATCCGAGGCGTGTATGAACGAGAACGGCCGGTTGATCCAACCGGGCAGAAAATGAAAATGCGTTCGCTGGACGACCCGAAAGAGTTCAAGGGACATTTCGTCGGTTTCTCCGAAAACGATCGGCGGCCGGACGACCGAGCAGGGGATCGTTTCCGAGTATTCGATCCAAATTCGTTCGGCTTCCAACTTGCTTTTGCCGTAAGCGGACATCGGCCGGGCCGGGTCGGCTTCGGTTTTCGGTTGTCCGTTTTTCGCCGGTCCGACGGCGGCCAACGACGAAACGAAAACCACCGTCGGTGCCGGGGTAAGCTTGAGGCATTCCTCGGCCAGGTTCCGGGTCCCTTCGACGTTGATCTCTTGAAAAAGGCCGGGCCGCGTTTCCCGCGTGATCCCGGCGAGATGGTAGACCGCTCCGACACCGTTCAAGGCGTTGAGAAGGCTCGAACGGTCCCGTATTTCTCCGTATACGATCTCGACGGGAAGGGATCGCAGCCGTTGGGTATCGGAGGAACGACGGACGAGACAGCGAACCGGAGACCCTTTTTCACACAATTGTTTCGCGAGATGGTATCCGATAAAACCGTTGGCCCCGGTAATCAGTGTTGTCGTCATTGTTCTGAGAGCGAATTCTGAGCATTGTCCGTTGAGCCGAGCGTCGCAGACGCCGGCGAATCTCGAAAAAGTCCCATCTGAACCCTAGGTCACAAAAACGGCTTTGTCAAAAAAAGAGGGCAAAATCAAAAAAATCGGTTCTACGCACCGGAAAGTGTCGTCGAACGCACTTTCGCGGTCATTTCGAATCGTTCCCATTTGTTTTCGGGACGAAAAAAAGAGCCGTAAGTGTAGTCGGTACTCCGACGTAACTTACGGACCTTGCACACGGTACTGCCTCCGGCGACTTCCAACTCGGTACAAGGTCCGCAAGTTACGCTATGCTACACTTGCGGCTCTTTGTCCTTTTTCGAACTGTTTTTGCCGCAGCGTTACTTTGAAGACACTTTCTTAATACCAGAAAACGGCTCGGTTACGTATATTGTTCAGCAATATTGAGAACATTACCGCTTCCTATTTTTGAGCAAAAATCACAAAATAGGAAAAACAGGAAAAGAATAGCGACAGAAATTGCTCTTTTGTGAACAAGCGAAAAACATTAGAATTCGCGTTGCTATTTCTCGGAAAATATTTCCTCAGTCAATTATATGCAATGTCCTTGAAAATATTGTTTGCCGACGACGAAATTTCGTTACAGGAATTGATGCGGCGGGAAATTCCCGGCATGGGACACACGGTCGCCGTCTGCCCCGACGGGACGACCGCGATCGCCGCCCTGCAAAACGATTCGTTCGATTGCCTTCTCGTCGATATCGACATGCCGGGCGCCAACGGGCTTGAGGTGATCGCCGAAGCCCGCGAAAAGTGTCCCGAAGCCGAAGCGATCATTTTGACCGGCAAGGGAACCCTCGACACCGCGATCGCCGCCTTGCGGCAAGGGGTGTTCGATTATCTGACGAAACCGTGCCGGCTCGCCGAGATCGAGAAAATTCTGACCCGGGTCGAAGAAAAACGGGAGTTGACCCGAAAATATCTCGCCGTCAAAAACCAACTCCAACGGATCGAGGGGACGCGGCAACTGATCGGCTCGTCCGCTCCGATGCAACAGGTCGGGCGGCTGATCGACAAAATCGCCCCGACCGAATCGACGGTCGTGATTCTCGGCGAAACGGGGACCGGCAAAGAGCTCGTCGCCCGGGCGATACACGACCGCAGCCCCCGGCGGGAAAAGCCGTTCGTCGCGATCAACTGCGGGGCCTTGCCGGAAAACCTGATCGAGAGCGAACTGTTCGGGCATCGCAAAGGGAGTTTTACGGGCGCGGACGAAAACCGGACCGGACTTTTGCAGGTCGCGAGCGGCGGGACGCTCTTCCTCGACGAGATCGGCGAGTTGCCCAAAGGGGTGCAGGCGAAACTGCTCCGTTTTCTCGAATCAGGCGAGGTACGCCGCGTCGGCGAAAACAACGCGACGATCTGCGACGTCCGGGTCGTGTGTGCGACCTTGCGCAACCTCGAAACGATGGTGTACGAAGGGGATTTTCGGGAAGACCTCTGGTTCCGGATCAACACCTTCGAAATCGCTCTGCCGCCGCTTCGGGAACGACTCGAAGATTTGCCGGAACTGATTCTGCATCTCGCGAAACGCTTTCAAGGCGGAGCGAGCATCCGAAAGGCCGAAGAGCTGTTTACTCCCGAGGCGTTCGGGCTGTTGCGAAATTACGACTGGCCCGGGAACGTCCGGCAATTGGCCAATACGATCGAGCATTCGTTGATATTGGCGGACCGCATCCCGATCGGGCCAGAAGCCCTGCCGCAGCCGATTCGTTTGCCGAAGCCGCAACCGAAACTGGCGATCGCGACGGAGCGGGAACGCGTCCTCGAACGTCGTCCGGAACGGCCGATCACGAAATCCCGCGAACTCCCTTCGCAGGATCACGCCGCGGACCCGATCGCCGATCTGCTTTCGTTCGACCCGGAAATTTCCGATTCGGCAGGTCGAACGCTCCGCGATTTGGAAATGGACGCGATTCAAGCCGCCCTGCAGCGCAACGACGGCAACAAGGCGAAAGCGGCCGAAGAGCTCGGCATTAGCCTGAAAACGCTTTACAACAAACTCAACCAACCGCTTGACGCCAAAAAGGCAGTGTAGCGGATTGAGTCACACAATTCATACTAGCCCCAAGCGTGAGCGCGGGGTGATATTTCACGCGAATTTTTTATCCCCCCGCGCTGACGCTTGGGGCTAGTTTTTGACAGCTATCAGCTAGATTATGCCCGAAGAAGGAGGAGAGAAATCCCATGATCCGACCCCGCGGCGGCGCGAGCAGGCCCGCGAGGAAGGACAGGTCGCGCGGAGTCAGGACCTCGCCTCCGCCGCGATGCTCCTGATCGCCGTCGTCCTAATGATGACCCAAGGCAAAGCGATCGCCCAACACTTATACGAATATACGCTCGACAATCTCGGCGGCGACGTTTGGCTCGAAGCCGATCCGGACAACTTGCTCTCGTATTTCGTTTCTTCGATCATCGAGTTTACGAAAGAAATCTCGGTCTT
>JAVBQI010000194.1:0-9919 GCA_031549145.1 Thermoguttaceae bacterium
CGCACAAAACAGAGCGTTTTCCTCAAGTGAGAAAAATCACCCAAGTTACTTAATCGCCGCAGGCAAGGAGGAGCCTGTCGTCGATCAACTTACGGCATGCTTTCGGTTGAGCATGTTTCCCGTAAAAGTGAGCGGATAGTAGTGATTTCCCCCGACCGGGGCAAGGGGGATTTCCCGAATTTTTTTATTTTTAGGGAAATTTTCCAAATCCTCGCGAAAACCGACCGCCGGGCCTGTTTTCCCAACCACAAACCGAACCGCGGGATTGGCAACCCGCTCTTTCGATTTATAATACAAGGTTGCTTTTGTTCTCCTTGGCGATCCTTTCAAAAAATTGGTCCCTATTCGTAATTGAACCTTTTAATAACGAAATAATGCGCGTCACCCCCGCGCAGGCGGGGGTCCAGAGGGAAACCGTAATCTCTGGATCCCCGCCTGCGCGGGGATAACGGTAAGTCAGTTCAAAAAAATTTTTGTTAGTCGCCGTAATTCCTTTGCAACGACAAGCAAGCCCGAACCGGTCGATCTTCGATCGACGCCGAAAACCTCGGGCTTTGCCAGAAAATAATCCCAACTTCAGGATATGTCCCTTTCCGATATCGTGATCAAGGGCGCGCGGGAGCATAACCTGCGCGACCTTGATTTGGTCCTGCCTCGCAACCAGCTGATCTGCTTTTCCGGCGTGAGCGGGAGCGGCAAAAGTTCGCTCGCGTTCGATACGCTTTACGCCGAGGGGCAGCGGCGGTACATCGAGTCGCTTTCGAGTTTCGCCCGACAATTTCTCGGACAGCTGCCGAAGCCGGAGGTCGATCAGATTTCCGGCCTAAGCCCTTCGATTTCGATTTCGCAGAAAACCGCCGGACAGAATCCGCGTTCGACGGTCGGGACGATCACCGAGATTTACGATTTTCTCCGCGTGCTTTACGCCCGGGTCGCGACCGGCTATTGCCCTCAATGCGACCGGCCGATTACGGCCCAAACGCGGCAGCAAATCATCGACCGGATCGAAACGCTGCCGGAAAAGACGCCGTTCCTCATTCTCGCGCCCGTGATTCGCGGTCAAAAAGGGGAACACCGCGATCTGTTCGCCGATCTGCTGAAAAAAGGGTTTATCCGGGCGAGGGTCGACGGCAACATCGTCCGGTTGGGGGACAACCTGCGGCTCGACCGGCAAATGCGGCACGACATCGAGGTCGTGATCGACCGGCTCGTGCAAACCGGCCCATCCAATCGCAGCCGCCTCTCCGAAGCGGTCGAACGCGCCCTCGCGATCGGGGACGGAAATCTGTTAATCGTAGAGGACAGAGGGCAGAGGACAGAAGACAGGGGGGGAGAAATGGAGAAGGTTGAAGGGGGAGAGGGGAAGGATCTGTCGGGGGCGGTTTTTTCTCTTTCGTCCAAGTTTGCTTGTACGCATTGTAATCTTAGTTTCGACCCGCCGAGCCCGCAGATGTTCAGCTTCAACTCCCCGCAGGGGATGTGCTCGAAGTGCAGCGGCCTCGGGGAAATCCATTCGTTCGACCCGAACCTGCTGATTCCCGACCCGAAAAAGTCGTTCCAACAAGGTTGCATTGAACCGCTTGGGAAATGGAAAGAGCTGGGACGTTGGAAACGGCATATCTTTCAAGGTGTTGCTGAAACGCTCGAACGGCTGCACCAGCTCCCACCGCACACCGTTTTGGAATCGGCCTGGGAAGAGTTGCCACGAAAAATCCGGGACGCGATTCTTTGGGGAACCGGCTCGCAGCACATCACGTTTACCTGGCGGAGCGGCCCTTCGGGTCACAAATGGGGCGGAGAGTACGAAGGAATCATCCCGAAAATGTTGCAGCAGCATCGGGAAACGAAAAGCCGCATGCAACGCCTTGCTATGGAAAAATACATGAGCGTGATCCCGTGCGGTTACTGCAAGGGGGAACGGCTCAACGAGCAGGCACGGGCGTTCAAGATCGAAACCGCGTCCGAGGCTCCGGCCTTCGCGGGAGAGAAACGATTGTCGCTGCCGCGACTCTGCTCCCTTGCGATCAGCGAGGTCCGCGAATTTTTTTCCGCGCTCCGGCTGTCCGAATCGGGCCGGATCATCGCCGAAGAGGCGGTCAAGGAAATTCGGAACCGGCTCGGCTTTTTGACGAACGTCGGGCTTGAGTACCTTTCGCTCTCCCGGACCGCCCCGACACTGAGCGGCGGGGAGTTGCAGCGGATTCGGCTCGCCGGTCAGATCGGCAGCGGCCTGGTCGGCGTGCTGTACATTCTCGACGAGCCGTCGATCGGGCTGCACCCGCGAGACAACGACCGGCTGCTCGCGACGCTCGGCAAACTCCGCGACCAGGGGAACACCGTGATCGTCGTCGAACACGACGAAGAGACGATGCTGGCCGCCGACCATCTTGTCGATTTCGGCCCCGGCCCCGGCGTACACGGCGGGCATATCGTCGCGCAGGGTAATCCGTGGGATTTAGTGGGAAGTGGGAAGTGGGAAGCCGGAAGTGAAGAAAAGAAAATAAAGTCTCGTCGTAAAGACGATCCCCCCAAAACTTCCCACTTCCCACTCTCCACTTCCCACTCTTCCTCGACTCTTCGCTTCCTCTCCGGCGAGGAAAAAATCGACGTTCCGGCGACACGGCGGAGCGGCAACGGGAAAACGCTCACGATCCGGAACGCGAGGCAGAATAATTTGAAAGGGATCGACGTTGGGATTCCGCTCGGGAAATTCGTTTGCGTAACCGGGGTGAGCGGATCGGGAAAAAGTTCGCTCGTCAACGACATTCTCGTCGAAGCGCTCAATCTCGAACTCAACCGCGGGCTGGGGGATCCGGGGGCGCACGACGGGATCGACGGGATCGAATACCTCGACAAGATGATCTCGATCGACCAGTCGCCGATCGGCCGCGGGCCGCATTCCAATCCGGCGACATACACGAAGGTGTTCGACGAAATCCGCAAGCTCTTCGCCGAAGTCCCGGACGCCAAGCTCAAAGGCTATTCCCCGGGCCGGTTCAGTTTCAACGTCGCCGGCGGCCGCTGCGAGTCGTGCGAAGGGCGCGGCTCGAAAAAGCTGGAAATGGACTTTCTCGCCGACATTTGGGTCCCCTGCACCGTTTGCGGCGGCCGGCGGTTCAACCAGGAGACGCTCTCGGTCAAGTTCAAGGGAAAATCGATCTTCCAGGTTTTGGATATGGACGTCGAAGAAGCGCTCGAACATTTTGAGAACATCCCGAAGATCCGACATTACCTCCGAACGCTTTCGGATGTAGGGCTCGGGTACATGAAACTCGGGCAACCTTCGCCGACGCTTTCGGGCGGGGAAGCCCAGCGAATCAAGCTCGCGAAAGAGCTGGTCAAACGGAGCACCGGCAAAACGCTTTACCTTTTGGACGAGCCGACGACCGGGCTGCACTTCGCCGACATCAAGTTGTTGCTCAAGGTGTTGCACGATTTCGTCGACGCCGGGAACACGGTACTCGTCGTCGAGCACAATCTCGATGTGATCAAGACCGCCGATTGGATCATCGACCTCGGCCCCGAAGGGGGCGAAGCCGGCGGGTATGTCGTCGCGGAAGGGACGCCGGAAGAAATAGTGGGAAGTGGAAAGTGGGAAGTGGGAAGTGGGGAGGAAGCAGAGGGAAAGGACCGGAAAAAGAAGGTGCGATCCGAATCTCTTGCCTCGTCCTCTCGCATGTCTTATACAGCCCGATCGCTCGCGAAGATCTTAAACAAAACGACACCGGCTCCGTCTTTACAGAACAAATCAACAACAAACCAAAAATCGAAGCGAAAAACTTCCCACTCCCCACTCCCCACTTCCCACTCAACGATCACTGTTCGCGGGGCGGAAGAGCATAACCTCAAGAATGTCTCGCTTGAAATTCCGCGCGAGCAGATGACCGTTTTCTGTGGGCCGAGCGGCAGCGGGAAATCGTCCCTAGCGATGGACACGGTTTACGCCGAGGGGCAACGCCGTTACGTCGAGAGCCTTAGCTCTTACGCCCGGCAGTTCGTCGGGCAGATGCAAAAGCCGAAGGTCGAGCACATCGAAGGGCTTTCCCCGGCGATCGCGATCGAGCAGAAGGCGGCCTCACATTCCCCTCGCAGCACGGTCGGGACCGTAACCGAGATACATGATTACCTCCGCGTCCTGTTTGCCCGGCTCGGCGTACCATACTGCCCTGAGTGTGATGTGCCGATCGGTACGCAATCGCTCGATGAGATTGTCGCCAAAATCATGCTGCTCGATCCGGACAAGCGGCTCTTGATCGCCGCCCCACTCACGGTCGAGGTCGGGCACCAGTACGAGACGCTTTGGAAGCGGCTCCGCGAGGACGGGTACATCCGGGTCCGGATCGACGGCATCACCTACCCGCTCGAATCGGTCCCGGAAATCGACCGTCGCCGCCGACATGCTGTCGAAGTGATCGTCGACCGGATCGTTTTGAACGAGGATCGCAGCGGCCGCGGCCGGATCGCCGATTCCGTCGAAAACGCCCTCGAACTTGGGATGGGGGTGATTCATATCATCGAAGTCGATCCCGAACGGGAGGAAACGGATTGGATCACGACGAAGCAGAGCCGGCATCTTTCGTGCGAGAAGTGCGGCCGAAGTTTCGAGCCGCTCACCCCGCACCATTTTTCGTTCAATTCCCCGCTTGGTTGGTGCCCACATTGCGAAGGGCTCGGCGTTCAGAGCGGGGCCAACCCGATGCGGTTCCTGCACGATCCGAAACTGACGCTCGCCGAAGGGGCGGTCGCGCTTTTCCCGAATGTCGGCAGCCCGATGTTCGCGGCGATGCTCGAAGCCTTTTCGAAGCAGACCGGCATTCCGACCGACATCCCGTTTGAACAACTCGACGCCCGGTTCCGACGGCTCATTTTTCACGGGACGGGAGAGGCGTGGTTTACGGTTGAAGAGGATAGAGGAAAAAGGAAAGAGGATGGAAAGAAAAAAAAAGGCGAAAATTTATCCTCCGCCCTCTATCCTCTGCCCTCTTTCAAGTTTCAATTCAAAGGCTTATACCCAACTCTCGAAGAGGCGGCCCGGCTGGTGCCGCAATTTCGCGGGCGGTTGGAATACATGGTCGATGAGGTTGAATGCTCCGTCTGTTTGGGTAGTCGGCTCCGTGACGATGCGGCGGCGGTCCGATTTCTCGGCGAAACCATGGACCAAATTTGCCGCCGACCGCTCGGGAAGCTGATCGAACTTTTCGAAAACTGGATGCCGGACGAAACGGAACGAAAGATCGCCGGGGATTTGTTGGAAGAAATTCGCAACCGACTCCGGTTCCTGATCGACGTCGGGCTCGAATACCTGACGCTTTCGCGACCATCGCCGAGCCTTTCAGGGGGGGAGACACAGCGGATTCGGCTCGCGGCCCAAATCGGCAGCGGACTGGTCGGCGTGCTTTACGTTTTGGACGAGCCGACGATTGGGCTGCATCCGCGCGACAACGGCAAGCTGATCGCCGCCCTGCGGAAGCTGCGAGATCTCGGCAACACGATGCTGTTGGTCGAGCACGACAAAGAGGTGATTGCGGGAGCCGACATGCTGGTCGATTTCGGGCCGCAAGCGGGCAAGTTCGGCGGGGAAATCGTCGCGACCGGAAATCCGGCGACCGTCGCGAAGAAAAAAGGTTCGGTGACCGGGCCGTATTTGAGCGGCAAAAAATCGATCCCGATCCCGAAAAACCGCCGACTCTCTCCCGAGCAGGCCGCCGCCTGCCCGGTTGGGCGTTAGCGATTTTTGTTTTCCGCCAAGGCACAAAGGTCGCAAAGGAGTTGGATTTTCAAACATTCCTTTGTGAGAAAATTACATATTGCGAATTGCCTGCGGCGGGAGCCGTGAAGCTGAAAAGGAGCCTGAAGTTGAACATGAATATATTATTTTTCACTCAAAATTGGAGAATTTGAAGACGAGTTTTCCAAAGCTTCTAACAATTCGTCTACGTCGTATTTGTTTTTCAGACAGAGCGTCATTGTTTTTATGCCGGGGAAAGTTTCCTTTTGCAACTCTTGTAAAACAAGGGCAAATTTTGCAATAGGATAACGCCCGTACCCTGTCGCAAGAGCCGCCGAAACAACGGCTTTCATTTCGTTTTCCGAACACAGGGTCAAAGCGTCTTGCAAGGTTGAAACAATCAATTCGTGCGATGTTTCATAAAAGGCGTCGACGGCGACCGCGTGAAGAACCCTGGAAAACGGGGCTCCGCAAGAGGTGGTCTCTACGACCGTGCCCGGTAAAACAACCGAAATGTTTCGCTCCGTCAAATATCTGCGAAGCTCATTTTGCATTTGATCGCCGTGACGAACCAGAATCTCGCCGCCGACACCGCCGGACAAATTCAATTGAACATTGGCCGAACAAATCAGTGCATCGGCTTGCATGTTCAGGATATTTCCGTAGCAGATTTTCCACCGCATAGGATATGGTTCTTTTTTGCCTCACACCAAGGCACAAAGTTCACATAGGAATTGGAATTTCAAACATTTCTTTGTGAACTTCGTGCCTTGGTGAGAAAAAATGTCGAATCAATGAAAAACCGCCGTCTCTCCTCCGAGCAGGCCGCCGCCTGCCCGGTGCGATAAGGAGTTTAGCCGAGCGGCGCAGACGCCGGTGTTTATTGGCAGGGCAACTCCGGCGTCTTCGCCGCTCGGCTAAACGGGTGTTCGGTGTCAGCGGCCGTTTTCGACCGTTTCGTCTTGGATGCGCTCGATCCGGACTCGCTCGATCCGGCGTTTGGTCGTCTCCAAAACCGTCAACTTGAAACGCTTGTTCTCTTTCGCGAACGAAAGCGATTCGCCGACATGCGGAACATGACCCAAGGTCGAGAAGATGTAACCGCCGATCGTGTCGTAATCCTCTTCTTCCGGCAGTTTCGCGTTCAGGTGTTCGTTCAATTCGTCGATATGCACCTTTCCGAGCACTTCGAAGACATCCGGGCTCAGCTGCTGGATTTCCTCTTTTTCTTCGATCGGATCATGCTCGTCGACGATTTCCCCGACGATTTCTTCCAAAATGTCTTCGAGCGAGACCAGGCCCGAAACGCCGCCGTATTCGTCCAAAACGATCGCGACGTGCATGTGCCGGGAATGCGGCAACGTGCCGTGTATCCGGGCATGGTCCCCCTGCTGGGAGACGTTTTGAAATTCCTGCAGCAGCTTGTCGACCGGCTTCGTTTCCGGCACGAACAGCGGCGAGCGAAGCAGATCGGTCCAGGGAGCTCGATCTTCCGGCCGTTTCGTCAGTTCCGGAACCAGGTCCTTAATAAACAAGATGCCGATCATATCGTCCCGGTTTTCGTCGAAGACCGGGATGCGCGAATGCGGGATCGTAACGATCTGCGCGAGCATTTCCTCCCACGAAAGCGATTTCGGGATGCAAAGCATGTCGGTTCGCGGGGTCATGATCTCGGAGACGGAGACATCTCCCAGCTCGATCACGCTTTCGATCATTTCTCGGGCGTCTTCTTCGAGCAATCCTTCCCGGTGTCCTTCGGTCACGATCGTGCGAATTTCCTCCTCGAAGAGTTCCTCGTCGCTCGTCCCAGGCCGGTAGCCGGCCAGCCGAAAAAAGAACAGTCGGAAAAAACGGTGTACCAGTTCCAGCGGAAAAAAGAGCCGCGTCGCCAGCGACCAGAGTGGGGAAGTGTAAAAGACGATTGAAGAGGACCAGAGCTGGGCGATGGCCGAAGGGATCCAAACGACGACCAGCATCATCAGGATGGTGCCCAGGAGGACCAGCCCGCACCATTCCAGCCAATAGGAGATTGGAGATTCGGCAGCGTCGAGCCGAATTTGGGTCAATCGCGGAAAGAGGTAATAGACGCCGCTCACGCAGGTGACGACCGCGGCGATGACCCTGCCGGTTTCGGCGGCGACCCCCATCCGTTCGTAGTTCTTGATGATTTGTCCCAGCCGTTTTTCCGTTCCCCACCGTTGGCAGATTTCCTCGAGACGGTGTCGGGAAAACTCGTTTAAGGAAACGGCACAGGTTGAAGCAAATAAAACAAACGTCAAACCCAAAAGGGCGAGAATGATCATCGGAACGAAAAAATGGGAAATCGGCGGAGGGGAACGGTGCCCAGATTCCCCATTGTATACCGTACACCGCCGTATCTGCAAGACCGCACTGGGCAGAAAAGCGGGATTCGCTCGTTGTGCGACGCTCCGCAATATGATACTGTGGTTTTTCAGGAACTGTCAAAAAACAAATCAGCAATCTCCTTTCGCACCCCAAAAAACCAATGTCAAAATTCTTTTTCTCGCTCCCCGGTTTGCTCCTTTTTGCCTTTTCGATCGCCCTGTTCTCCTCGGAAAATGCCGTCGCCTCGGATGTCGGCAAGCGTTTTCCGTCGGAAAAACGGGAGTGGACTGACCCGATTACGCGGCGGACGCTCACCGTGTTGACGGCGTCGGATTTCAGCGACATCAAGCCGTACCAGACCCATGAAACCTGGACCTCGGACGGCGATTGGGTCCTGTTCCGCTCCAACCGTGCCGCGCGCGGCGGGCAATTTTTCGCGGTTAACGAACAAAGCGGCGAGATCGTCCAGCTGACCGACGCTCCCGGCGTCAACACCGGCTTGCCCTCCCTTTCCCGCAAGGAGATGAAGCTTTATTACATGCGAAACGGCGTTTTTCAGCGGCAATCGGACGATCCGGTCGCGAAAAAGGAACCGGTGCGGGAAATCATTGCCCTGGACCTCGCCCCGTTGCTCGCCGACGCCCTGAACGACCGGCCGGGCGATCCGGCCGGGTACGAGCGCCGCGTCGCGGTGCTGCCGAGCCTCGGGGACGCCGTCGGTTTTTCGCTCGACGCCGACGAAACCCGGCTGTACTTGGGGAACATTGTTTCCCGACCGCCCGAGACGAAGAAGGAAAAGACGGCCGATGAGACCCGGGAAGAGGCTCGGGTGCGATTCGAAGAGGCTGGGCAAGGAAAAAGCCGGATTCTGGGAATCGACATTTCGACGGGAAAGATTACTGACGTTGTTGCGATTGATTTCCGGATCGGCCACATTCAGGCCAATCCGTGGGTGCCGGGCGAAATCGCGTTTTGTCACGAAACCGGCGGCGATGCACCGCAGCGAATCTGGTCCGTCAAGGCGGACGGCAGCGAATACCGGCCGCTTTACGTCGAAACCCCGGACGAATGGGTCACCCACGAAGCCTATTCCGGGCCGGACGAAATGATGTTCATTCTTTCGGGAGGGCCGGCGTATTTGTGGGAAAAACCGACCGGAATCGGCGTTGTCAACCTGCGAACCAAGCGAATGGAACTGCTGGGGCAGACCGACGAGCGTTCGGGCGGCTTTTGGCATTGCCAAGGCACGCCTGATGGGGCCTGGGCGGTCGGCGACACGTCCAGCGGGAGCGTCTACCTGATTAACCGGGCAACGGGGGAGCGGACGCAGTTGACGGCGGGACATTCGATGCGGCCTGACCACTTGCACCCGATTTTCAGCCGGGACGGCAGCCGGGTCTTGGTCCAAAGCAGCATTCTCAGCGGCGGAAAGTCAACCAATTTGATGACTATTTCACTCGATAAGCCATCCGCGAAAGAATAACGTCACTGAAAAAAGAGCCGTAAGTGCAGTCGGTACTCCGACGTAACTTACGGACCTTGTACACGGCACAGGCCCTGCGAATTTTCAACCGTGTACAAGGTCCGCAAGTTACGCTGCGCTTCACTTGCGGCTCAATTGTAAAACCCCGCCGCGAGGGGGCCGGGTTGACCGAAAAGGCCGTTTTGGTAGAATGAACGGCGTTTATTTTTTTCCCTGTTACCCAACAACCTTACAAGAAAGTTGACCATTATGGCTAAGTACGTTTACAGCTTCGGCAAGGACGGCACCGACGGTGACGCGACCATGAAAAACCTCCTCGGCGGAAAAGGTGCGAACCTCGCCGAAATGGCCAAAATCGGCCT